>SUVX01000017.1 GCA_015061725.1 Lentisphaerota bacterium | reverse complement strand
GTAGATAATTACCCGTAGGGTATTGTTCTTACTTTATAAAATACTTCGCTTTTCTTGAAAAGGGTTGGGGTTTGGGGAAGGGGAAAACTTCTTTTCTCGTGAAAAGAAGTTTTCCCCTTCCCCAAGAGCCATCTATGTCGGGAACCGCGCAAATAAAAAAGGGGAAGCTGATGTTGTCAACTTCCCCGGAATATCAAATCAATTATTTGCTGCAATAGATGCAGACAAAGGCGATGATACCAATCAGAACCATTGCACCGGCGGCACCGAAGCAGATGATGTTTTCCAGATTCTTAGAGCAATATTCTTTGAAACTCATTTTTTTTGTCTCCACGATGAATGTTTTTTTCAGCCGCGAAACTTGTGATGTGTGTACATTACTTTTTTGCGGCAACCGGAAAGTGCGTCAGAGTAATTTTTATTCCGGGAGCCGATGCGGAAAGTACATCAAATTTTTGCGGAATTTTTTGGAGACAGTCATTCTGTTCTTTCTGCCGGAGTCGCGGCCGGAAGACCCTCCGTCAGATCGAAAAAGACTGCTCAGTCGTGGAAAACTGCGGTCCCGCCCTGACGGGGAAAGAGAATGTTGAATAAACGGGATAGGTTGAATTTTCTCTTGTCTTACATCTGCTGAAACTGTTTTCAGCAATGATCTGACGGCAGAAGTCGGGGAGCAGTTTGCCCTCCAAATGACCTGTTCTCTGGAGATTCCAGGATTGTCCCGGACGGGCACTGCGAAAATTCAACTGAAGCTGCTGCCCCAGACGATAACGCAGAGCCGGCGCTTCGCAATCACGGTTGACCGTCAATAAACCCGAGTAGGCATTGCCGTGCCGGGGAAAAGTGCGTTCAGAGGGATATTCTGTCGATTGGGCAAACAGGGAAATACCGGAAAAAAGCAGCGCGGCAAAAAAGACAATCCGCAACGCTCCTGCTCTGTGAAACAGGGCGTTCACCTTATGAAAAATATTTTTCAGGTTGTTCGTCATGTCTTCGGACTCCGTTTGTTTGTACTTCCATACTATACAACCTGAAAATTGAAAAACAAGCGGAATTATTGCCAAAAAGTAATTTTTTTTTGCAAAATTATTTTATATTTGCTTTTTCAGTTTTCAAAGAGGAAAAATCTTTACTGCTTGAATTCCTGCCACTGGGGGGAATCCTGATTGTTTCCTGTCAGGATCTCCACCCGTTTTTCCAGAGCCGTGATTTGTTCGCGGCAATGGGCGGCAAGGTAACTGCCCCGTTCAAACATTTCAAACGTTTTGGTCAGGGGGAGTTGTTCATTTTCAAGAGTTGCTGCGATGTTTTCCAATTCAGCAATGGCTGTTTCAAAGGGCAGCGCCGCAATGTCCTGCGGAATCTTTTTTTCTGTTTCAGCCATGATGAATTACATCCAGTTTTTGAGCAGTTCTTCTCTTGAAAGAGTGGAGAAGTAACTTGCGGGAATATCCAGAATGGTGAACGCTCCGGAGCAGCCCTCAGCGGCAAGCCTTGCGGCGGCGCGGGCGTGTGCGACCAGAACGTTTGCCGTTGCTTCGGGATTGCTGCCCCAGACACAGCGGTATTCCGCCAGCGCGGAATGTTTCTCTTTGTCTCCGGTGGTTCCGGCAGTGATGACAACGCCGTCGTGGGGGAATCCCTTGTAATTGGCATCAAGTTCTTCCTGAGAGATGAAGTTGACAGTCGTATCATAGGGTTCAAAATAACCGGGCATTTCAACGATTGCTTTGGTGACTTCTGCGGGATCGGCACCCTCTTCAAGGACGACAAAACATTCTCTTGAGTGCATATCCCCCGGCGTGAACTGCGGATTTTCTCCCTTACGAGCCTGATCGACAGCGGCAGGAATGGCGTGGGTGAACTGACGGGCATCTTTGACCCCTTTGATGGTGCGCAGCGCGTCGGAGTGTCCCATGCTCAAGCCGCCTGAGGGACCCATGCCGTAAAAACCGTAGGCGCGGGCGCCGGGGATGAAGCTGTTGCCCAAAACCCGTTCCAGAGAGAAGATACCGGGATCCCAGCCGGTGGAAATAACGGCAACGTGTCCGGAGTCTCCGGCGGCGTCATCCATCGCCTTGAAATATTCGGGGATGCGGCTGTGGTTGTCGAAACTGTCAACGGTATTGACATATTTGCAGAGAGCCGGACCCTGCTGGGGCAGATCGCTTTTTGAGCCGCCGCAGAGAATGACCACATCGGGATTGATTTCTTTGCTCCATTTTTCCACATCGGCAAGGGGAACGACGGGAACTGTTTCGCCCAGTTCTTTTTTGACACGTTCGGGTGAACGTGAGGCGATTCCGACCAGTTCCATATCCTGATTATTGGCGATTGAGGCCATAACGCCCCGTCCGACATTGCCGAAACCGGCAATCATAACTCGTACTTTATTCATGGAAGTATTCTCCTGGATTTATTTTGTTACAGGTAATATACTCCTTTTTTTCTGTGACTTCAAGGAGAATTTTCTGTTTTTTCCGGCAAAGAAAGACGTTTTAAATCGCCGGAGCGCGGTAAACCATCAGAAAAAAATAAAAAAATAATTTGACAAGGTGTTGAAAGAATGCTATAGTAAAGTGTTGTTGTAAAATGATGTCCGTTCCTCTTTAAAAAATCCCGGAAATGTTGCCGGTTAAAAAAATAAACAAAATTGTTATACGACTAACAATTTTATAAAAGGTTGCAGTTCAAATGATAACACAAGAAGATATAGCGCGTGAATTGGGGTTGTCAAACATGACCGTTTACCGTTGTTTGAACAATAAGGGCAGTGTCAGTCCCAAGACCCGGCGGCGTATTGAAGAATTTATCCGTGAAAAAAATTATCGTCCGAATCAGACTGCCCGGAATCTGAAATTGAAAAAAAATAATGTTATCGGGGTATTGCTGCCCTCATTTACCTATTCCTACTACCCTCAAATCATAGAATGTATCCGCCAGAATTTAAAAAGTCAGTACAATCTGCTGTTGTGCCTTTCCAACGAAGATCCGGTTATGGAACGTGAACAGCTGGAAGTTCTGCTTTCCATTCCGGTTGCGGGAATTTTTCTTTGTCCGGTGAATCAGACGGAATCTGTGGATAACTGCCGCTTTTTACAGGAACAGAATGTTCCTTTCACGCTATTTGACCGCTATTTTTCCAAAGATGAGTTGCAATGTTCCTTTGTTGCGACAGAGGCCCGGTCTTCTTCCGCTGAGCTTGTCAATTATCTTTATTCGCTCGGTCACAGGAGGATTGCGCATATCGGCGGTAAAAATAATGACTCTTTTTCCCAGCAGATGTTTGAAGGGTATCTCGACGCTCTTGCCGCCAATAATTTACCATATGATGAAAAACTTGTGTATCCCGGTACGCCTGATTATGAATCCGGTTGGGAGGGAATGAAGGAACTTGTTTCGCGGGGGGTGGATTTGACTGCCGTTCATTGCGTCAATGATCCGGCAGCAATGGGCGCAATGGAGTTCTGCCGCCGGAATGGTATCCGTGTTCCGGAAGAGATATCTGTCACCGGTTTCAGTGATATCGGCAGCGCCCAAAATGCTTATGCGCCCCTGACGACCTGCCGGGAGCCGACTGAGGAAATCGGAAAGATTGCGACCGAATTACTGTTGGAACAGATTGAATCGGGAAGTTGCATTCCCGCCAGACATTATTTGCTCAAAGGAACGTTTATCCCCAGACAATCATGTGTAAAATTGAAAATATAAGCATGGAAAGGTGAATGAGAAGATGACAAAAGAACGCTATGAACTCCGTTACCGTCAGGTACATCTGGATTTTAATACGCCTGATGATCTCGGTCCTATTTGTACCCGGTTCGACAAAAAGAAATTTCAGGAAAAGCTGCTTGAAGCTCATATTGACTCCATCACCTGTTTTTCCAGTTGTCACCACGGGTGGAACTATCATCCGACTGAGGTCGGCGTTATGCATCCTGAACTGAAATTCAATCTCCTCAGAGAACAGATAGATGCCTGTCATGAAATAAACGTCCGTGTTCCGGTTTACATTACTGCCGGATTCAATAACATGATTGCAGAAAAGAACCCCGGATGGCGCGTCGTCAACGCTGAAGGCAAAATCATCTCTCCTTTTGTTGGTGCCTATCATCCTCTTTGTTTCAATACAGATTATCTGGACTATCTTTGCAGATCAACAGAAGAAGTTGCCCGTATGTTCTCTGATGCGGACGGAATTTTCTTTGATATCGTGGGGCAGGCTCCATGCTGTTGTCCGAAGTGTATCAAAGATATGGCGGCAGCCGGATTTGATCCGGCAAATCCGGACGACAGGATCGCTTTCAGTGCAGTTGTTCAAAAAAAATATTTTGAAAAAACAACAGCTGCTGCCAGAAGTGTCAACTCCGATTGGCCCGTTATCCATAATGACGGCGGTAAACGTATTGAACCGGGATTCAAAGAGTATTTTCCGTATTTCAGCCATTTTGAACTGGAATCCCTGCCGACCGGTGGTTGGGGCTATGATCATTTTCCGTTGCTTGCCGCTTATCACCGAACAGAGCGCAGTCATGATTTTCTCGGTATGACGGGAGCTTATCACACGACCTGGGGAGAATACGGCGGCTTCAAGCATCCTAATGCGCTCCGTTATGAGTGTGCCGCAATGCTTGCTCAGGGAGCTAAATGCAGCATTGGTGCAGATCTTCACCCCTGCGGTATTCTGGATGACAGCTTCTGTCAGGTCGTTGCAGCGGCATATAAAGAGGTCGAAGAAAAGGAACCCTGGTGCCGCAATGCGGTGACTGCGGCAGAAGTTGCCATGCTGTCTAATGCCGGTTGCAATTCTCCCGGTGTTATTCCCCGGAACAAAAACAGTGAAATCGGTGTTCTCCGCGTTCTGCAGGAGGGGCATATCCCCTTTGACCGATTGGATTATGATGGTGATTTTACGCCTTATAAAGTATTGATTCTTGCTGATGATCTGCGTCCGGATGAAAATTTGCGCGTCAGATTGCAAAGTTTTATTGACCGGGGTGGAAGATTGATTCTTTCCGGAAGTTCCCTGCTGAAAAAAGAATCTGATGAATTGGCGTTTGATCTGCCGCTGACAGTTGAAGGACCGGATCCGCTGTTCCCCAATTACGTTGCCTGTGCTGATGAATTTGCACCGGATTCTGTCACGACACCGATCGTCATGTACCGTCAGGGAATGAAAGTGAAGGTTTCCGGAGGAAAATCTCTCGGAAAAGTTTATGAACCATATTACCGGAGAACCTATCTTCATTTCTGTTCTCATCTGCATACGCCTGCTTTGCCTGATCCCTCTGAGTATGATGCCGGTGTGATAACAGACCGGATCCTTTATTTTTCTCACCCGGTATTTTTGCAGTACACTCTTTATGGGCATGTGATTCTCAAGCAGTATATCTTGAAAGCCATCCGTTGTTTTTTGAAAGACACTCTGCAGCTTGAGACTGACCTGCCGTCACAGGGCAGGGTAACTCTGCTGCATCAGAAAGAGGAACGCCGTTATATTCTCCATGCTCTTTATGCTAATACTATTTTGCGGGGGATGGCATCTCCGGCACTTTCGACGGAGCATTTTGCGACAACTCCCCAGGAGGTGATTGAAGAACTCAATCCCTTGTATAATGTGCATTTTTCATTGAAAACCGACCGTAATATCAAAAAAATCACATTGGAACCGGCAGGATCGGAACAACCGTTTACCGCCGTTGACGGAAGGGTTGAGTTCTCGTTAAATAAACTTGTGTGTCATCAAATGATTGTTCTCCATTATTAATTCTGAAAAAGATAATGTCCCAAATTTTGTGATGGAACGAGTTGTTAGACAAAAGTGCATCTGACCTTTATTTTTTTATAGGCAAACAAAAAAATAAAGGAATTGATCAGATGCGCAATAAAAATCGCAAGAATAATATTAAAACGATTTACAAATGCCAAAGCGTGGGAGGACTATTGGCAAAACAAAATGAATTGTGTAGGCAATGTTGTCGTCAACATTGGAAATTATAAATGTTTTTCACAAAATTCAGGACAATAACTAAATTTTAACGACATGTTTTTTTGATGCCAATATATAAGGATTTTATCATGTCTGTTGTACCGATTGTAATCAACACGTTTCCCGGCGGGAAATTTCAACTTGAAAAACGTTTGTGGCAGGGGTGTCCCACGATTTTGCGCACTCCCCGTGGGCGTCTTTATGCCGGTTGGTATTCCGGCGGAACCGGAGAACCGGATTCATGCAATTATAATTTGCTGATTAAAAGTGACGATGACGGCTGGAGCTGGTCCGCTCCCGTTGCCGTGGTCGAAAGCGATATGACAAAAGATTACATTGCGATCGATATTCAGTTGTGGCTTGATCCATCCAACCGGATGTGGATGTTTATCACGCAGCGTTATCTGGGTGGAGACCGGGCAATAGAAGATCACGATCACCTGGCATTGTGGGCTTCTGTCTGCGATGATCCGGATGCGGATGAACTGGAGTGGAGTACACCGCAGTATATCGCAAACTGTTTTCTGCGTACGCAGCCGCTGGTGCTTTCAAACGGAGACTGGGTGCTGTGTGCCTATAACTGGTGTGATGAATATTATCAGTACAGCCGCAGCAAAGATCAGGGCAAAACATGGTTCAGCTGCAAAGCCGGTAAAAAGCTGCTGCCTGATTTTGATGAAAGCATGATTCTTGAACGCAAAGACGGTACGCTGCTTATGTTTGCAAGAGACTTCCGTCCGCTGATGGTAAAATGTGTTTCTTCTGATTTGGATGGAACCAGTTGGAGCGACGGGGCTTATACCGGTATACTCAATGCACGCAGCCGTTTTTATCTGCGCAGACTCAACTCCGGAAGGGTTCTGCTGATCCATAATGACGCAAGCGATTACCGCCGGAATCTGGTTGCAAAACTTTCAGAAGATGACGGCGAAACCTGGCCCTGGCAGCTGCAGCTGGATGATGCGGAGTATCCGGAACGCGGAATCTCTTATCCGGATGCAGTGGAGTCTCCGGACGGCAGAATTTTTATCGTTTACGACCGCGGGCGCAGCATAAACCGGGAGATCCTGATGGCTCAGATCACGGAAGAGGATATTATAAAAGGAGTTGTTACCCGAGAGGATTCTTATCTGAAACGGATCATCAGCAAGGCTCCTGTTCCGGCAGATACGGAACAATATGAAAAATTGAAGGCTGCAAGGTTGATGTGGATAAAGCAGATGTTTACCCCGCTTTACCGTAACAATGATTTGTTTTCAGGAAAAATAAAATGATAAAAAAATCATTTACAGTCCTGACTGTTTTATGTGCCGTTTTTGTTTTATCTGCGGTCAATGTTCGTGACTTCGGCGCAAAAGGTGACGGCAAAACCGATGATAGTGCAGCCATTCAGAAAGCGGTGTTTTATCTTTCCGGCTGCATCAAAATGAATTGTGTAGGCAATGTTGTCGTCAACATTGGAAATTATAAATGTTTTTCACAAAATTTAGGACAATAACCTGAAAAAAAGAAGGGACAGAAAATGACAAATTCCAAATCAAAAGACTTTGCCGCTGTCGGTGCGCCGCAGAATAGGGCTTGTTTCATCCAACAACAAAATCCCCCCTTTACTCTCATAGAACTGCTGGTTGTCATTGCCATCATCGCTATTTTGGCAGCGATGTTGATGCCTGCGTTGCAGCAGGCGCGGGAGAGTGGGATCAACAGCAGTTGTCTTTCCAACAGCAAACAGACTATGCAGAGCGTTTTGTTTTACAGTGATGATTACAAAGGATGGATTTATCCCTGCTATTATAACTCCTATACCTGGGTGTACAAACTTGTTACCCTTAAATATTTCAAAGAGCGCAACGCCGATTCTGTAGCTGCTCCTCCGTCAGCTTCATGTCCAAGCGGAGTAATCAAAAAAACGCCCGGGTTCGGATTAAGATGTCACGGACAGGAGCCGGGTAGTTTTATTCGTTTGAGTAAACCGCCGATTTTTCGTGGCGTTGACGGCGTGAAAAAATGGACAAGTCAATCCGAGATGATTGTCTTGGGGGATTCAGTCCGCCAGTCTGACCGGGAAGCGGGAAGTTACCGCCTTGATGACAATAATACTGCTCACGCGGCTGAGGGCCTGCCGCATTTCAGGCACAGCGGTAAAATGAATGTCGGCTATGGAGATGGACATGCTAAATCCATTAAGGAGGGAGAGTTGGGAGATTCTGTCCGGATCAATGAACGCTGGACTTGGATACAACACAATGGTATCCCTAAAGGATATGTGCCGTAATATTTTCTGAAAGAGGTTTGGATAATGAAATTTAAAAAAATTCTTTCCGGGGTATTGTGTTTGGCTGTTTTGCCGCTTCTGGCAATTCCTGAGATCAAAAAAGCTCCCGTTATTGATGGTATTTTGAATGATTCCGCTTGGAAGGATATTGTATTCAGAAGCAATTTTACACAACTTGGCGGAAAAGGTCCTGCGAAAATTCAGACACGCTTCAAATGTGCTTCTGACGGTAAATTTATCTATCTGGCCGTTCAGTGTGATGAACCGATACCGGAAAAAATGGTCCGCAACCTTTACCGGGATGGTTCCGGCAGACTCTGGGAAAATGATTCTGTCGAGTTGACTTTTATTCCGGATCCCAAACTGCTTTTTTTCTATAAATTGATTGTAGATGTCAATGGCAGACAGTGTGGATATTTTGCGGAAGATGACAATACCAGCCGCCGGGAATACAAATATCACGCTTGGAATTCCGGTATCAATGCCAAAGTTTCTGTCGGTAAGAAAAAATGGATTCTGGAGTGTGCAATTCCGGTCGGCAGCATGAATTTTTCCTCTTCATCCGGTAAGAACTGGCGGCTCAATGTTGCCCGGAACCGTTGGGGAGGAAAGACGCCGGAGTTATCTTCCTGGTCGGTTCTTCCGGGCAGGGGACATACGCAGCCGCCATATTTCAACAAGGTTGTCTTCAATGCATTGAATGTTGAAAATTATCTTTATCAGATCAGTGGTATTTCAACCCGGACTGTTTCCGGAAAAAAGGGATTGGTTTATCTGGTTACTGCGACAATTCATAACAATACCGGAAGTTTTAAGACCTTGAATGTCTGCGCCGGTTTGAATATGGAAAAAAACAAAAAAAATTATTCTGCGAGCAAGAGACTTTCGCTTGCTTCCGGAAAGTTTGAACGGATTACGCTTGAGATTGGCAGCGTGGAAAATGGTGAAGGACAACTGACTCTGGATTTACGGAATTTCAGCATCAAATATCCCCGGTTGCTTAAACGTCTGGTCAAAGATGTCAAAGTGGAATATGTCCCTCTGAAAATGACCTTGAAGCGTCCGGCTTACAGAAACAATATTTACGCTACGATGCCGGATAAAACCATTGAGCTGATGGTTACTTCTCAGGAACTGAAAGGAGCGGCGCTTACCGTCGAACTGACGGGAAAAAATGTACACCTTTCACGCAAAACACCATCGTTCAACGGAAAATCAGTCTTTGTGTTTGATGGTGCAAGTTTGCCGGATGGACGTTACAGTTTGACCGCTGCCGCCCGGCAGGGAAATAAACTTTTCAAGCAGACTCTTTCGCTCAGAAAATTGCCCCGAAAAAAAGGTGAAGTCTGGCTTGATGCCCGCGGCGTTATGCATGTTGACGGAAAACCGTTTCTTGCATTCGGCTGGTATGGTGATGATCATGGAAAGGCATTCAAATATTACAATTCAATTTTGAATACCGCACGTTTCAAAAATATGAAACAGGCGCTTTCAGTATTGGATAAGGATTTTAAAAAATTCGGACTCCGTTCCATGATCTTTCCGTTTCAGGATCTTGGCGGGTGGGATGATTGGCGCTGGGTCGTTTTTAAAGATCCGGAAACCCGCCGTCATGGATTGACCGAACAGCAGAAACAGAAAATCCGCGAATTCGTTCCCGTTGCCGCAAAGAGTGAGGGACTTATCGGTTGGTATATGTCTGATGAACCGGAGGTGCGCGATAATAATCCGCAGTGGTATGAAGAAGCATATGAGTTGATTCGTGAACTGGACCCTTATCATCCCTGTATCATGCTCAATTATTCTCCCAGAGGTATGCAGCGTTATTACAAAGGGTGTGATATACTTCTGCCGGACTGTTATCCGCAATATTTTCAGAACGGCAGTACCGGTAAAGTGCGTTGGGCACCATCAGAATGGGCAAAGGCTGCCTCTTCATTGCGTAAGGGGTCCTGGCAGATGCCGATCATGGTTTGCTGGCCGTATCTTGACCGGGAGGGGAAAATTCCCGGAGTGCCGCCGAATTATTTTGATCAGCGCAGTCAGTTCTTTCAGGCTCTTATACATAATGCCAAGGGATTCAATATCTATACCTGGATTGATGCGCAGAGGGCCTCCGCCTCTTTGCTGGGAGCGCCGGTTATTGCGGAAACTTTGCAGAAAATGAAAAATTATGCATTGGCGGATACTGTGAAAAATGCTGTCAGAGTATCGACTGTTCCGGACAAAAAACATTTTCAGTACGGTGTGAAAAAAGATGGACAGCATTTTTGTCTGATTGCCGTTCATACGGATACGGATACAGTCAATGCTGCATTCCATCTGACAAATAATTTTACCGGTAAATTGTATGTCGGTGGAGAAAACCGTACTGTTTCTGTCGTAAACGGCAGATTTGAGGATAAATTCCGACCGGACGAAACGCATTTATATTTTTCCGACGCCTCAGTTGCACGTTCTCTGCCTTCCGTTCCCGGTACACTGGCTGAGATTGAAAAATTCCGCCGGAATCGCAAAAAGAACGGCAATCTGATCGGACAGGGGGAAATGCTGGATATAGAATATATCCGTTATGGTAAAGAAAAAAAGTTTAAACCCGGAGTCCCCCGGATTACAGCGTCTTCTGACTGGACATTCTTTTTTACCAAAACAACAGGATCTCTTTATTTTCTGGTTGATGGTTTGACTGAGACGGAACAGGCGGAGTTTTCATGGTCGCCCCTGAAAAGTGATCGGAATCCCTGGGTGAAATTTCAGCTTGACCGCAGCGTTCCGATGAAAGAAGTCAGACTTTATACTCAGAACGGCAGATTGAGAAGCGGCAGAATCGTGGTTGGTTCAAAGAGTTATCCGTTTGAAAATCCTGCCGGAAAAAATCAGATAAATATTGTTTTGGATGGTAAAAAAGCCGATACGTTTACGGTTTATCCGGGAAAATTGAGTTCCGGAACAGACCGCGTATTGGTTGAGGTTGAGTTGTATTAACATAGAGTCATATCAAAAAAGAGGTGTTTGTATGAAAAAATGTATGGGTATATTGTTGGGCGCAATTCTGATTTTGACGCTTTCGGCTGCAGATAAGGCTCCGGCAAAAGTTCAATTTAAGGCTGCTCTTAAAGGCAAAAAGCAGATTTTTTCTCCGGGGGAAAAGGTTCCTTTTCTTATCAACTGCGTTTTGCCGGCAGAGTACAAATTGTCGGCTTGGAGTGCTTTCGCATATGAAAAGAATGTTCCCAAAACTTTCGCTCCGACTCTCAAATTAAAAGTAAATGGTAAAGATCCCCGCTGGCGTATGATCCGTTTTATGAAGTGGCAATGGGCCGCCAATGCCAAAGAGGGCTCCATTGATACCGCCAACTGGCCTGAGGGAGATTATCGGATTACTGTCAATATTCTTGTCCGCCGGAAAGACAAGAGTGAAGATAAAACAGATAAGTATTATGAAAGCAGTATTGATTTTACCATTGAAAAACCGTAAAGTTACTGACAGGTTCATTCATGTTTATCTTTTTGATTCCGCTGTTGTTTGATTACGCTCTGGGCGGCATATACTTCATTGTATCCTATCGTCTGGCGGCAGAAGGGTATCCGGCGTTTTTATCCGGCTCACCTATGATTGTTTGGGGAATCTCTTATGCGTTAAGTTCCATTGTTGTCGGCAGGATCACAACGCCCGCCAATGCGCGAATGCTGCTTTTGTTGTCAGGTGTCGGAACGGTGGTCACATCGCTGTGTTTTATTGTATTTGACAATGTTCTGATGCAGCTGCTGTGGGTTGCTCTGATGGGAGTTGTTTCTGCGTTTTACTGTATCCCGTTTCAAGTTTTTGCCGGTTCTGATTCTGTAAGCAGCAGAGCGGACAAGGCAGCCGCTCTGTATACCTTTTCCTGGAGTATCGGAACCGCTGCCGGATGTCTCGGTTTCGGTTCTCTACCTGAAAAATGGGCGTATTCAGTCAATGTTTTTATCGGAATACTTATGATTATTCTTGTCTTTATGGCTTCCCAACCGGTAAAGAAAAATCCTGAGAATCCGGCTGAGGAAACGGCGTATTGCGATCAGATGAAATCGGCGTGGGTGTTTTGCGGGACGGCGGCATTTGCCATGCTTATGCTTAATGCTCTTTTACCCTGGCGCGGTGTTGAACTTAAACTTGGGCAGTTTTGGTCAGGAGCCTCTCTTGCACTTCTGCGTTTTGCTCAGTCATTTGCCGCGCTTGCTCTGATTTACGCCCGGAAATGGATGTATGGAGGAAAGGCTTTGGGGATCGCTGCTGTTCTTGGAACAGGCAGCATGATATTCTGGACATTGGGGCGTGGCGTGTTCTCGTATATGACAGGAGCATTTCTTTTCGGTATCTGTGCCGGAATCATTTATTTTTCATTGGTCTATTATGCTCTTGCCGTACCGGAGAAAAGTGCAAAATATATCAGCATTAACGAGATTTTGTTGGGGTTGGCTGGAATCATCGGACCGGCTGTCGGCGGTGCTGCAACGCAAGGTTTTGGGGCCGTGCGCGTATTCGGCGGTTGCGCCTGTGTGTTGCTGGCAGCGGGGGTGATTGCGCAAATTGTTCTTGTAAGAGAATTGAAATTTTTTCAAAAGGAACCGCAGGAACGCGGATGATACCATTTATTTCAAGAGAGAAGTCCGGAAATATTTTCCGGATGGGCAAATGATAAAAAAACGCATTATGCTGCAGGAATCGGCATGCATAATGCGTTTTATTCATTTTTTTATTTTGGCTCTGTTCCCTATATAGGTAGATAATCTCCAACAGGGGGCTGCTTCCCACTTTACAAAATACGCCGCTTTTTTTGAAAAGAGGAGAGGGGTTCGGGGAGAGGAGAAAAACTTTTTTTCACGTGAAAAAAAGTTTTTCTCCTTTCCCCGGCTCCCATCTACCCTTGTCTGGAACAGCGCCTATTTTTATTTATCGCGCAATTCTTTCAACTCTTTCATCCATTGCCAGAGGTCGATGTCGCCGTGTTCGCCGAAGTAATTGACTTTGACGGATTTGGGGGCAGTTATGCGGTTGTAGGCGGCAAAGGCACAGTCGGCGGGTGCCGCTGAATCCCGCAGAGATACCTGCATTTTTACCGGACACTTGATTTTATCCACGAGATTCAAGGCATCAAAATAACTCATGACACGATGCACCTGTTCCAGTTTTTCCGGAAAACGCTCAATGTATTTTGCAATATCTCCGCCGCTGGCGGTGCGGGTGAAAATGCGCCTTTCCCAACAGCAGTAACTGGGGACTGCGGGCAGACACAAGGCAATACGCGGTTCCAATGCCGCCATAATAAGTGAAGTGCCGCCGCCCTGACTTGCGCCCATGACTGCCACTTTTTTTGTATTGACAAACGGCAGTTTGAACATGGTTTTCACCCACAGCAGCTGATCGGTGAATGCGTGATAGAAATAATTATCCAGTGGATCGGGAGAGTGAAGATTGTTGGTCGCCCAACTGCCTTTGAGGATACCTCTCTGCATCGGAGTATTGCTTGAAGTTATTCCGCCCTGAAGACGGAATTCCGTCTGCAGAACCGCAAAACCGCAGGCGGCATAATAACTGCAGCCGATGGGAGAATCTCCTCTGCTGCCGTTGCCGCCGTGAAAGAAGATGGCTCCGGGAACTTTGTTTGTCTCAGAGGCTTCAGCAGGCAGATAAAGCCATGCTTTCAGCGGCGTTCCGTCAAGGGCGTATTGGGTCAAGTCATAGATTTTAAGATACTTGTAGGGCGAATCCTTGACTTCTTTCATCTCCAGACGCGGATCGTGTTTTTCAACCTTGTCTGAGGCATTTTTCCAGAACGCTTCAAAATCGGCTTCTCTGGTCAGGGGATAACAGGTATTGGAAATTTCTTCCAGCTGTTTTTGAACGAGGGTCATTTTTGTACCTTTTTTTATTTTTTTGACAGAATCAGCTGCAGAAAGAGTGACAACAGCTGCACAACAGATAAAAACGATGATTTTTTTCATGATTTACCAGGAATAGGTCGCTTTGATAAAATTGCCCTGCGGCGCGGCACACCAGAGATTGACAGTTGTACGGGTATCATTGACCATGAATTCCCGGATCGTATTTTCAAAAAATGCTCCTGAATCCCAGGCACCCACATGACCGTCAAAACAGGCGGCATTCATGAGTACACCGTGCGCGCCGGTATTGAATTTGCCGCTGGTTTCAACGCAAACCTGGGCAAAATAAGTTTGTTTCTGTCCGAAAGCGGCATTGATACTGTCACCCATAAGCATTGTGGAAGAGGTGTTCTTGATACGCTTGGCTTTGATGAAATATCCTTTCCCTTTGCCCGGGATATAATTGGCAATTTCAGCGTTTAATTTTGATGGCATGGTATTGGTTGTCCCGAGTCGGATAGCGTAGGTTTGGTAGATGTCAACATATTTTCCGGGGTGTGTTTTGGGACAAACAACCAGATTTTTTGCTTTCTTTGTACTGATACCGAACTTGTTTGCCATACGTTCAGCAAAAGTGTATCCCCATTCAGCGTCGTTGCAGCTGGTCATAATGATACCGTCATTTTCTTCGGAATAGCGCAGATAGACCGACATGACCTCTTTCAGATTGTTGGCACAGGTCGCTTTCTTGGCTGCATCTCGCGCCTTGTTCAGTGCAGGCATCAGCATCGCCGCAAGAATTGCGATGATAGCGATAACAACAAGCAGTTCGATCAAAGTAAAGCCCATGGGCTTTACCCCAACTTGTTGGGGTAAAACATCTCTTTCAGTGTTTTTCCGGAAGCAGGAAGTGTTTTGCATGAGAAAAATCCTTTCTTTTTATTTGACTGCATCTGTTTGGGTTGATATGATACTTTATATAAAGAAATCTTTTCCTTTATTTTACACAAATCATTCCGTAGTCTTTGACGAAACTTCCGGGCAGCGTGATTTCGTGCAGACCGCTTGGGGCGTCAAAACGGATGGCTAACGGTCTTTCGTTCAGAGAAAGATCGGTAAAGACCGCTGATTTTCCGGAAACGCCTTCGGGCAGTTTGATTCTGATGATACCGTCTTTGCCTTTCCACGCGGGGAAGGGGATGATATCGTCATGGGAAATTTCTGTATCCAGAGTTTTCGGCAGCGTGTCAGCGGCATTGACAATGTGGATTGCCACGGCTTTTTCTGCCGGACTGTAATAGGGTTCCGAGAGGAACATATCGGGAAATTCCGTTTCAAAAGAAAGTTTGTTTCCGGCAAGCTGTTTCAGCAGAGCCGCAATTTTGTCGATGTACGGCATATTGCGGGAATAGAGATTGTAGTCTGCTGCCAGTTTGCTCTTTCCGCTCCGGCTGCCCGGAGTCGCAAGAATCTGCTGCTGCGGAGAAACATAGTTGCGGGAGCGTCTGCGCTGATCGAAAACATAGCGCAGTTTATTCTCTTCTTTTGTACCCGGATAACTGAAGTTATATCCGACACGGCAGATTTTGCCTTTGCCGACGGGGAAAATCTTCCAGGAATCGGCATAACTTTCATCATACATATCAATTCCCCAGAGGGCATTGATTTCTTCTTTTGAGCGGAAACGGGTCTTTTCATCCTGTTCTCCGCAGATACCCGTGAGAACCAGCGTACCGCCGTTTCCGGCATACTCTTTGAGTTTTCTGATCTGCTCCGCCGAAAGCAGACGGGTTTCATTCAGAACCAGAACGGGAACTTTTTTCCAGTCCTCTTCATTTTTGATATGGCACATCACTGAGGGGATGTTGCGGAGAATTGCCGCCTGAAGCCAGAAGGTCATTCTGTTTTCCATGAATCCTGCGGAGTAGAAACGGTTTTCCGGAGAGTTCAAAAATCCCACAACCGGCAGTCCGTCAGCATTGAAGAGAAGTTTGTGATACTTGTCTTCAAAATTTCTCAGCGGCGTTTCATCGGTGTTGTTTTCTCCCTCAGGCGTATTGGTATACATTGCTCCGGCAAGTTTGCACAGGCCGAAGGTGAAGTTCAGTGTATCCTGACGGTTGGCATAGAACATCATCATGTGCGGGATCTTGCGGTAACGGCTGTATTCGGCACGCATTTTCTGTTCCGTGAGGTTCAACAGCCAGGAGGAACGGATGACGTAACTATACATACATTCCTGAAAGTAAACGTCCATAGCGGGGACGACCTCTGCCACGACAGCGGCGATCTGGTCTGAGGTGAATGCCACTGCATCGTAGTTGGGGCGGATCATGTTCAAACCTAACGATTTGTAATGATCGACAACTTTTTGATGGAAATTCCAAAAGGTCATTCTGCGGAACTTGAGGAAGTCAATGAAAGTCGGATCGTCCATACTGCCGTACCAGCTGTCCCATTTGTCGGGACCGGGCAGGTCGTAACCGAATTTTTCTTTGAAAAGTTTTTTGCAGTATTTGCAGGCGCAGGAACGCTGTTTGTACTGACGTTTGCCGTTTTCATCCCAGAAGACGCTGTAAAAGGCATACATATCATCGGTCATGATGCCGTCAACACCGAGGGCATAGACGCTTTCAAGATACTTGAGATATCCCTTCATGTAATCGGGATTGTTGGGACACTTGGCAAAGCCCATGTACTGAGAAAACAGATTTTTCCCTGTCACGGCATCTATCTGACACCATTGATCCTGTTCTTTGGTGCCGTCAAGGGCATATTCAACCAGTCCCGGCCAGTCTTCAAGGCGGCTCTTTCTGGTTTTCAGCGTGGCAAGAAGTGCCTTCATCGGCTGATCGCCCGGCGCAGGTTTGGGAACTTTTGTCAGGTGACTTGAGTGATGTTCAATGACTTTGAGTCCGTATTTGTGGGCGGAAATTACGATTTTGCGGATACATTCATTGATTTGAGGCCACCAGGGTTTGAACATCCAGCGGAAATGGGTACAGCTGAAAGTAATCAGATGGGTGAAGCCTGCATCGGCATACTTTTTGACTTTGGCATCCATATCCTCTTGAGAGAACTTCCAAATCTCATCGCTGTTGTACCAGAACCAGGCATAACGGGCGCGCCAGGGATTTTCTTCAGCGGCTTTGACCATCGGGTGGATTTTGATTGTTTCTTGAGTGTCAGCCATTTTGCATCCTCCTGAAAGCAGCGCAAGTGCCGCAAGGAAAAGGGAGATTTTCTTCATTTTTACAACTTATTTTTTTGCGGGAACAACTTTGAATTCAATGTTTTGAAGAGTCAGAGTCACATCGCCTCCTGCGGCTTCTCTGTAAAGGTAGTTGACGGCTCTGAAGCTTACGGGCTTGCCGGAAACCATCAAATCGGTGACATCCAGACTGTATTTTCCTGTGTTTTCGTCTGCAACAATACGGGAATCCACTTTGCCCGCCTGCGGTCCGTAAAAGACATACAGACGGGAGTTTTGATACCACCAGGAACGCAGCGTTTCCTTAGCCTTATCTT
The DNA here is from genome assembly GCA_015061725.1 of Lentisphaerota bacterium. Classification (GTDB taxonomy): domain Bacteria; phylum Verrucomicrobiota; class Lentisphaeria; order Victivallales; family Victivallaceae; genus UBA1784. Next base: position 42,500 of record SUVX01000017.1, on the reverse strand, counting down.
TGACTTTGAAGCCTGCGGCATTGGCTCCCGCCATACGGGGATTGCCTTTGGAGTCTTTGGCTCTGACGGTTTTGCCGTTGACCTGCAAGGCAACAATCGGCGCCCAGCCGCGGGCGACTGTCCGTTTCATGAACATTTCAAAATTAAGAAGCACTCTGTCGCCTTTGTTGAATTTGACAGCAGGAAGAACGATACGTTTGTAGGTTTCACTGCCTTTGATGCAGGGCACTTCAAGGTTGACTGCCGCCGCAAGGATTCCGCTTGCAAAAATAAGAGCAAGAGCGATAAATTTTTTCATGATAAGTTTTCCTTTTTATATATTTTTTATGGGTGAATTTTACTGTTATTTGACGGCTCCGGGTTTGGTGAGAATGATACTTTCAAGGAAGAAATCATTTTCATCTTTTGAACCGGGAACATAAGCCGGACCTGTTGCCTTGACCGAGAACCAGACATCCCAGCGGTTGTCGCTGCCGTCAACGTAGACTTTTGAGAGATCGCACAAAGTCCACCAGCCCCAGGCAAAGAATTGAGTTTTTGCGCTGAATTTGAAATCAGGAATACAGTACCAGTGGAATTTGCCATCTGTACGCAGCAGATGCCTGATACTCAGCAAAACCTCTTTTTTGCCGGGAAAATCATGGAGTCCGAAATTGAATTTCTGTATGTATTTGGGATTGGCATGCTTGATCTGATCTTTGTGGCGGTCACGGGAACCGATACGGACGACCTGATCAAGTTTTGAATCAGGATCTTTGACCTTTTTGCCGCCGACAATATCAAGGGCGGAAAACTTGCGGATGGATTCTTCAGGCAGATGTTTGAATTTATCCGGCGTCGGGAAATCAAATTCCAATTTGACGAATTCCTTTTTCAAATCCGCCATGACTGCGGGCAGTTCTTTTGCCGTGTAACGTGCTTTCAACTGGCTTTCGCGCATTTTCCGGTATTCTGCAACGATTCCTTTTTTGCTTTTTCCGAATCTCAAGCCGTCAAAAAATGCCTGTGCCCGCAGAACCGGCAGCAGTTCGCGTTCAATGCGCATGTAATAGGCGGAGCCGGGGCGGGTTTTATTCAGGGCTTCAAGCAGTTTCTTTTTGAAAGCCGCAACAAATTCCGGCGTTTGATAGTTGTGTGAAATATTGATGTAATACACCGGTTTTTTTTCTTCAGAAACGACTTTCCGCAACATGTTGAGTGCTTCAGTCATCGGCTTTTCAGCAGGACCGTAGAAGTGTTTCATAAAAAGCGGTATGAGTTTCTTTTCATCCTTGGTAATATCATCCAGCAGCTGCAGTCCGAGCCAGACCTGAAGTTCGTTAAAATTGGAATCGACACGGAAATATGTGTATTCAGATTCCGTAAGATAATATTTGACACCCTGTTTGTGAAAATACCGCAGATCCGGAGCAATGGCATCGACCATTGTTTCGATACGCGGCAGAGGCATGAAACTGCCGCCCATATTCCAGTAGTCCCAGATGGAATCCACGGCAGTACCGGTTTTCCGCCAGTCGTCAAGGATTTTTTTCTGTTTTTCATTATACGGGTGATGCAGGGGTTTGTAGCAATCGCTGTTGAAATAAAGATCACACCAGCGCAGAGAAATATTTTTTGCAGGCTTGATTCCGACCGGAGCTTTTTCGGTGGAAACATAAGCGTAAGACGAGATCGTTATATCGGGGTAGTCTTTTGCGATACTTTCGGCGATAGGATTGAGAAAGTGGAGCAGCAGTCCGGAGTCTCCGTTATATTTTTGGCTGATTTTTTTACATTCAGGACAAAGACAGATGTAATCGGTGCTGTCGCATTGAGAAATTTCATAAGTTGTCGGCCACAGGGAACGCGGAATCTTTTTGCGGTCGTTTTTGATGTATTTACGCAATGAAGCTTCTGTGATCTTTCTGACTTCGGGATTGCTCAGACACAGCTGTCCGCCGCTGCGGGATTTGCGGGTGCCGCAGATACGTTTGCCGTGTTCGTTCATGCCGAAATACTCCGGATGGGTCTTGAAATAGACACCCGGATCGACAAATTCATAAAAAGAGTGGATCGCCGTGTAACTGTTGGTGCTTCCCTGCGGCAGACGCTGGAAGTTGCTGTAATTCCTGCGCATAAAAAGATACATTGCCTGCGAGATGCGCGTTGATTTCTGAGCCGTCGGCGGAATGTAGATGATACGGTTGATAAAAGAGGGTTCACCTTTTTTATCAAGTTTTGGCAGAGTGAGATTTTTTCTTGCGGGAATATGGGAACACTCGTAACTCAACCACAGACAGTTCAGTTCATTTTCAAGAAATTTGTAAACGGCGATATCGTTTCCCCAGTTGAAACCTCCGGCAATAACGATATTTCTGCCGATGGATTTGTAGAGCCATTTTTCCTGTCCGAGAGCGGAAACGTTGATGTTGTTTTTTTCTGCAAAATCGGTTTGTCCGATGAAAAAAGCCGGTTGACTTTTGTCATAAAAAGATTCTTCAACGACTTTGAAATCTGCTCCGGTGATCTGTTTGAGATGTTTCGCCAGTTCCTTTGCGGCAAAGTCTGAGGTGTTGCGCCGTTTGAAGACGTGATCGCGGCGTTCATGTGCCGGATTCTGATTCTGTTTGTAAACAATTTGCATTTCAGCTTTTCCGTTTGCGGCAATCTTATGATTGGCGCAGAGCATGCCTGAAACAGCCAGCAGTACCAGTGTCAAAAATAATTTTTTCATCAGCAATTTCCTTTTTGATTAACTGTTTATATCTGAATTGAAATCAGAGCTTTTTCTTGGAATGAACCTCGTCGGAATACGGATGGCTGTGTGATTGTCCGACGGGTTTTTGATCATCCGCAACAAGAGTTTGAGAGCTTCATAAGACATGGTGTCTATCGGTTTGTGGATACTGGAAATGACCGGAGGGTTGTGGAAATTGCTGTTATAGCCTTCCATATTACCCACGCCGATCAAACGGAAATCCCGTCCGGGTTGGAAATTTTCAAGCAGCAGCGCATTGTAAAGATTGATTGCCAGAACGTCCGTGGTACAGAAAATGATGGCGTTTCGGAATTTTTCAGCATTGATCCGGACTGTTCTGTAACACTCCACAGCTATATCAGGAGGCGTGCAGCTGAATACCTCTTCAGGAACAAGTTGTCTTGCGGCAAATTCTGTACAGTAAACATTTTTATGCCATTGACTTTCGGGTGTCGTTTCAGCGAACAGAAAAATCCGGTTGTTTTTGCCCGGTTTAAGATATTGCAAAGCCTCTTTGATTCCGCTTTCAATTTCAAATTCACAGCAGGAATAATCCTTTTTTTCAGTTGTTGCACAGCGGTAGACAACAAAGGGCAGTTTGCTTTTTTTCAGGAGTGGCAGGGACTGTCCGTCAACAAACAACCGGCTGACCAGCAGACCATCCAAACCGGAAAATACATCTTTTTTGAATATTTCCTGATAAGAAAAGATTTTAGCATCGCAGTTGTGTGATTTCAGAAAATCCAGGGCATATTCGCAGAAACGCCCCAGAACGGCATCGATTTCCTGCGGCAGAATGGCGCCGACCGGCTGATCGAGGATACCTATGGCATATTTTTTCTTGCGGGCAAAAAAAGTGCCGCTGCCGTGCTTGCGGTACAGGAGTCCCTCTTTTACCAGCAAGTTGAGAACGTTGTGGGCAGTCGGAACAGAAATACCGCAATCTGCTGCAAGTTCTGTTGCCGATGCCATCCGGGTATCCGGAGCCGGCGGATTTTTGAGCAGCTCCCGCCTGAGTGTTTCGGCAATTTGTACACTTTTGGATTTTCTGCGTGTCTTTATCACGAACATATCTCCCCTGTGATGGTTCTGAAAAGAATATAATTGCAGAGTCCGTCTTTTGCAACAGATTTTTTCAATCCATGGCTTTTTATTGCTTAAAAAAAGCTTTCAGAAATAAAAATCAACAGCAAAGTCTATATGAAGTTATAAAAATAAACATTGAAAAACTCTTCCTCCGCCTCCGGGCAGTTTCTGTATGATTTGGAGATGTGAGATGTCCGTTTTGAGGCGGTGTGGATTTTATGTGTCTAATAGTTGGCTTTTTCAGAGATTTCCCGTTGCAAGTTTGACGGATGCGTGCTATATTATGAGGATAATAAAATTGTTCAAAACACATAAAAATACCAAGGAGTTAAAAATGGCAGAAAATACCAATACCCCCGCCGTGGAAAATCCCGGTGATATTTTCAATCAGCGCGTTGCGAAGGTCCGCGAACTTGAAGCCGCAGGAATCGCCCCTTACGGACAGGCTTATCCCGATGTTCAGATGATCGGAGATGTCCGTGAACTTTTTGCAAAACCCGGAGAAGATGATCCTGAAGCCGCAGGTCCCGAAGTGAATGTTGCCGGACGTCTCGTCGCCAAACGCGGTATGGGCAAATCCATCTTTGCCGATGTCCGTGACAGTTCCGGCAGAATCCAGCTCTTTGCCGGAAAGAGTGATCTGGGCGAAGAATCTTTTGCCTTCTTCAAGAAATTGGATATCGGTGATATCATCGGTATCAAAGGACGGCTCTTTTATACAAAGATGGGGGAATTGACCATCCGTGTTTCCGGTGTGACACTGCTTTCCAAATCCCTGCGTCCGCTGCCCGAAAAATTCCACGGACTGACCGACGTTGAACAGCGTTACCGTCAGCGTTATCTGGATATGATCGCCAATCCTGAAGTGATGAAAACTTTTAAACTCCGCAGCAAAATCATCAGCGAAATCCGCAAGTTCCTTGAAGGACGCGGCTTTATGGAGGTTGAAACCCCCATGCTTCAGAACCTTGCCGGAGGCGCTTCCGCCAATCCCTTCAAGACCTTCTTTGAAGCTTTGAATTCCACGATGTATATGCGTATTGCTCCGGAACTTTACCTCAAACGTCTGCTTGTCGGCGGTTTTGAACGTGTCTTTGAGTTGAACCGCAACTTCCGTAACGAGGGTATGTCCCGCCGTCACAACCCTGAGTTCACCATGCTTGAACTCTATCAGGCCTACGGCGACTGCCGTTCCATGATGGAACTTATTGAATCCATGATCACCACCGTCGCCATGAATACGGTCGGAACGCTTAAAATCGACCACGGCAACGGCAAAATCATCGACCTGACACCGCCGTGGAGACGTGTGACCTATCACGATCTCATCAAGGAAAAGGGCGGTGACGACTGGTTTGATATCACCCATGAAGAACGCGTTGCCCGCGGACAATCCATGAAACTGGATGTCAACGACAAGATGTCCGATCTGGAAATCACCAACGAACTTTACGAAAAACTCATCGAGCCCAACAACATCCAGCCGACTTTTGTCATGCGTCTGCCGGTTGAACTGCTGCCGCTTGCCAAAGGCTGTCCGGATGATCCCTCTCTGGTTGATGTCTTTGAACTGGGTATCAACGGTGTTGAAGTGGCTCCTGCCTATTCCGAACTCAACGATCCTCTGATTCAGCGCAAACGCCTGATGGATCAGTTTGAGCAGAATAAGGAAGAGGGCGATGAGCTTGCCAACAAAGTGGATGAAGACTTCCTCACCGCTCTGGAATACGGTATGCCCCCCGCCGGAGGTATGGGTGTCGGTATTGACCGTTTGATCATGATTCTGACCGGAGCAGAGGCTATCCGCGACGTTATTCTCTTCCCGCAGATGCGCTTGCAGAAGTAAGTCATCATGAAGACGATTCTTGAACTTATCGGCGGACTTGCCGGAATTGCTCTGCTTTATTACGGTGCCGACTACCTGATCAAAGGGGGAGTCGGTATCGCCCGTAAACTGCATATTCCCGAACTTGTCATCGGTCTTACTCTGGTTGCTTTCGGAACCAGTGCGCCGGAGTTTGTAGTAAGTCTCAATGCCGTTTTTGTCGGCAAGGGAGATATCGCAGTCGGCAACATTGTCGGCTCCAATATCTGCAATATTGCGCTGATTCTGGGACTTTGTGCTTTGATCAAACCGTTGGCGGTCAATAAGAAACTTTTTAAGATGGACCTGCCGATCATGTTGATTTCAACGGTTCTGCTGGCAGGATTTCTGTATATCTCTCATGGAGTGAACCGTTGGCAGGCGGGACTTTTCCTTCTGCTGATGGCGGCCTTTATCGGTTGGCAGTGCCGTTCAGCTCTGAAAAACCGTGAAGAGGCAGAGGCTCTCACGGCGGAATTGAACGAAAGTGCCGGAGATAAGGAATATAAGTTCCCGGTTCTTCTGCTGTTCGTTGCAGGAGGCTTGATCGGACTGGTGTTCGGTGCGCAGTTGTTTGTCAACGGAGCCGTCTGTGCCGCCCGTCTGCTGAAAGTGCCTGAAGCTGTCATCGGATTGAGCATTGTTGCATTCGGAACCAGTCTGCCGGAACTTGCAACAAGTTTAGTTGCCTCACTCAAGGGCGAGGGAGATATTGCCATCGGCAACGTTGTCGGCTCCAATATCTTCAATATCCTGTTCATTCTGGGTATTGCCCCCTTGATTCATCCCTTTGCCGCTCCCGGAATCAAAGTTCTTGACTTGGGCATGATGCTGCTTGTGACCATTTTGCTTATTCCGTTTATGCGGACAAAATATCAGATCAGCCGTGTTGAGGGCGGAATTCTTTTCGCTCTTTACATCGCCTATATCGGATATCTGGCAGCAGCGTAAAAAATTGCAAAAAAATTAAACCATGCAGAAAAGAAAAATCTGCATGGTTTTTTGCTTTTATTCAGCCGTCAGCAGCGGCGTTTCTCAAGGACAGGTGCTTATTTTGAGGGCTTTGCTTTACCGGAACGGCGTTTTTTGAGGACGTTGATCTGAGGACGGCGTTCCGCAAGTCCGCGATTGACGGGAATGGGATTGCCGTCGGAATCCTTGCCGCAGTAATACATGGCGCCGCCCATGGTCATGGGAAGTGGAATGTAGTCCTGCACCTGCTGAAGACTCCAGCGGCGTTTGTTCAAGTAATCGTCAACGGTTTTCATCTCTTTTCCGGTACAACCGGGAAAGTTTGAAATAAAGAGGGGAACAAGATACTGTTCCAAGCCGAACTCTTTGCTTTTCTTCTCAAAGATTTCCACAAATTTATAGAATTCTTCGGCGGAACTCTTGCGCATCAACTTCAAAACTTTTGGGTTGAGATGTTCCGGCGCAACTTTCAGATGTCCTGAAACATGATAGCGGATCAGTTCCTCCAGCAGTTCAGGCTGACGCAGTGCCAGATCCAGACGGATTCCGGAATTGATGAAAACGTGCTTGATTTTGGGATTCTGCCGCAATTTTCTCAAGAGATCGCGTACCGCCAGTCCGTCGCAGTGATAATTGGGGCAGGGCTTGGGGAAAAGACAGCTGGAGCGTTTGCATTTGGCGCAAATGCTTCTATCCGTATGGCTGCCGAAAAGGTTTCCGGCGGCACCGCCGACATCGCTGATTGTGCCTCTGAAACGGGGATTGCGGGTGATAGCCTCCACTTCGCGCTCAATAGATTCTGCGCTGCGGCTCATCACACATCTGCCCTGATGGGTCACCAGTCCGCAGAAAGCACAGCCGCCGGGACAGCCGCGCACCGCCTGTACCGAGGTGATGATCGTTTCATAAGCCGGGATTTTCCCTTTGTACGAGGGGTGCGGCTTGCGGGCATAGGGCAGTTCGTGAACTCTGTCCAGTTCCTCCGGTTCCAGGGGCAGGGGAGGCGGTTCAATAACAAGCAGCCTGTCTCCGTAACGCTGGATCAATCCTTTGCCGCCAAAAGGATTCATTTCAGACTCAACCATTTTGGTCGAAGTCATGATGGCATCTTTGTTTTTAAGCGTTTCTTCGTAACTGGGCAGTTCCAGATATTGATCTTTGGGGTCAAAGACCTCTGCGGCTTTCTTACCCAGCAGACGGGCGGTACCGCGGATACCCTCAAGGGATTCTCCTGATGCAAAACGGCGGAAAACTTCAGGCGTGGGACGTTCTCCCATACCGTAAACCATGATATCCGCTTTGGTGTCAAGCAGCATGGAGGGGCGGATTTTATCCTGCCAGTAATCGTAATGCGCCACACGGCGGAGACTTGCCTCCAGTCCGCCGATCATGACGGGAACGCCGGGAAATGCCTGCTTCGCCAGCTGGGAGTAAACCACAAGCGCATGCGGCGGACGTTTCCCGGGGATACCGTTTTCGCTGAACATATCCTCTCTGCGTTTGCGTCTGCCGACAGTGTAGAGGTTGACCATGGAGTCCATATTTCCGCTGGTGACACCAATACCGATACGGGGACGTCCCATGACTTTCAAAGATTCCGGATTACTCCAGTCAGGCTGGGCGATAATGCCTACTTTGTAGCCGCAGTCTGTGAGCAACCGTCCGATGATTGCGGCGCCGAAAGAGGGGTGATCCACATAGCAGTCGCCGGTGATGATGAGGATGTCAAGTTCGTCGTAACCGCAGGCCGTCATTTCCTGCCGGGTCATGGGTAAAAATTCGGGATGTTTCATTTTTTGATCGTCATAATGCCGGATTCGGGGATCCTTGAAGCCGGTGTGAAGTTGGCTGTTTTGCGGTTGTTGAAAATAATTTCAGTTTCTGCACTTTTTGCAGGCGGATAGTTGCATTTCAAGTTAAGTTTTTCCTGATCGTTGAGTCCGACAACGCGACTGTCAAGGATGAAAAGCATGGCATATTTCCGCCGTTCTTCAGGGAATTGGATGTCTCCTGAAACAGAAACCCAGGGGCCGTTATCCACTTTGATCGCCGCACATTTGAAATCACTGCCGAAAACCCGCAGGCTGTAGTCATGGCGCGAGAGTTGTCTCCCCGGAAAGAGTTTCAAAGTAACTGATGCATATATTCTGTTCTGCTGCGGCAGACCGGGATAATCTTCTGCATCAAAATCTTTGATCTGCTGATTGACCGAACTTAATTCCGCCGCCAGCAGAACACCGCTGCGGAAGGGTTGTTTGTCTGCAAAAAGAATCACTGAAAACAGCAGCAGGGCGAGAGTAAGTGTTTTTTTCATTTTTAAATCCTGATGTTTTTAATGTTTCCTGAAAAGAATATAAAACCTTTTTTCCGGGTTGTCAAGTCAATTTTATTCCGTGAGCAGTTTTTCCTGTTCCGGAAGGTTGTTCCGCCAATGCGCCAGACGGATGATTTTGTGATGAACACACTCCTTGCCGGTGAGAGGACAATTGCCGTCGGCATTGACGTTGCCGCAGATACCGTTGACCAACCCCATCGGGCAGGTTTGACAGCAGACAAAATTTTTCTGCGGCAGACGGCAGGAGTTGCAGCCGGCACAGTTTGCAGTCAGCTTTTTGAGCAGTCTGCCGTTGCCCGCCCGCTGACGGTCTGCCCGTGAAAAGAAAAACGATTTGAGATAAAAACCGATTTTTTCAGCCGAAGAAACTGACGGCGGAGGCAATTCTTTGGTTTCCGGCGGATTGTCGTACGGATAATTCCTGTAAAGTATCCGGTCAAACATCCGGTAATCGTTTGAAAAAGGAGCCATTTCTGTTGTTGCCATAAAAGAATTGTATTCGCTGAGCCAGTGGTCAAATGTGGCATATTCTTTTAATGCCGCATTGATCCGCTTGAGAATAAATTCTGCTTTGGCGGGACTTTCTACGCCTGAAATCTGAATGCCGCTGAAGCCCATCAGACGGCATCCGGCAGCCTGAAGTTCCAGACGGCGGTACTGGACAGATTCAAAAAGTGATTTTGAATAGGTCAATTCCTCTGTCAGCAGCTTACTCATATCCCGTGAAATTTTAATGCCCGGAGAATTGCCCGCTTTGATGTTTTCAACCTTTTCAGGAGAGAGTAAAGTTAATCGGGCAATTTTCGGAAAATGTATATCGCGCCGGGTAAGATACCAGGAAAGGGCTTGCAGTTTGAGCATATCCCATCCCGTCTGGGTAATCATGAATCCGGCGCCGCAGTTGAATTTTTTAATCAGTTTGTAATAACTGCCGAGCAACGTATAGGGGGTGTACTGAAAGGGATTGACAGTTGCTCCTGTGAAAAAAGAGCCGCGTTCTGCCAGCATTTGCAGAATTATTGTGCTTTCGGTAAAGGGGATTTTTTTACAGTCCCTGGCGTTTTTGACTTCGCCGGGAATGTTTCCGGAAACAGGGACGATGTTGCGCAATCCGGCATTTTCCGCCATTTGGATCAACTCTGAAACGGACGCCCTGTCCATGTTTGCACCGGAAAGATAGACCAGATGACGGTCACGGGTGTTTTCCGGGAGACCGGCTGCATACTCAACGGCCTTCCAATCCGGACGTGCCGGATTATCCACGATGGCAAGGGCGGTATTTCCATTTTCCTGAGAGAGAACGGTTTTTTCCAGAACAGCCAGACGTTGGGTCGCTGCGGCTTTATCCATTTCTCCTGCGGGAACCTGCGTTTCAATCAATGTCAGGAATTCTCCGTTTTCCAGTGTGCGGCGCAGGGCGTTGCCGGAGACCGGATTCAGATTGATTTCCAATTGTTCTTCATTCATGATTTTCCTCCGGATGTGTTTTTTCTGTCTTTCTGCCCCGGTCAAAGATAAAAAACAATCCGTCTGCGAGACTGACGAACAGAAGAATTGTCGTATAAACCAGCTGGGCTGTTTTTGCATCGGCAGAGGCAATACCTCCTGCCGTTAAAATGGCGATCGCCGTTAAATCCCTGCCGCCGAGTCCGGCGGGAAAGAGAGGAATCAAGCCGATGATATTGCCGATGGTCAGTGCTGTGATGACGGTACAAACAGAATAAGATACGCCCATTCCCGAAAGAAGCAGACAAACCGGTACTGCTGTCAGCAGGTGAACGCCGAATATACTTACAATAACAAGAAAAAAAAGTTCTTTCCTGTTGCGGGAATAGGTGTCTGTTGCCGCAGTCATTCTGCTTACAAGTCCGTGGGTCAATTTGTCCCCCCATTTCAGAAGCAGGGCAAACAGAGGAATCCGGCTCAGAAGTTTATGGAAAAATATCATGCAGCTGGCGGCAAGTCCCGCCAGACAGAGCAGAATCAGTCCCGCCGGCAGCAGCCAGGAAACATTTGTTTTTGAAAATCCCGGCAGTTCAAGACTCTGTAATGTGTTGAAATTCAGAGGAATAAGAATGAGAGCCATGCCGAACAGTGCAATCATGCCGATAATGCGGTCCATCAAAATAGAGAAGATACCTTCAAACTTTTCTCCCCGGGGGGTGCGTCGGGAGAGAACGCCCATTTTGACCACATCTCCGCCGATGGCGCCTCCGGGGATGACCAGAGAGAAGAAGTATCCCTGCATGGTAAGCGATACCGCTTCAAAATGCCCGAGCCGGATGCCGGGGATCCGGGCGAGAACGCCCCAGCGCCATGCGGAAACAAGCATGTGACCGAAATACAGAACTGCCGCCGCAAGAATATATTTGAAATCAAACTGTTTCAGGCAGGCAAGAATTTCCCGGGGATTGCGCAGAAGAAAATAATACACGATTGCTCCTGCAATACCCAGCTTCATTAAAAAAAATATCAGGGATTTTGTTGTACTTCGGGCTGTCATTTTTATTTCTGATTACATGATTTTCTTTTCCATGATGAAATCATCCATGAAAAAGCCGCTGCCGATATCGATTTTTACGCTTGCCTTTTTCTTGAAGCCGTTTTTTGAATAGGCTCTGATTGCACGCACATTTTCTTTGTTGACATTAAGACAAATTGCCTTGTACCCCGCATCAGAAGCACATTCTGTCAGGTATTGCAGAACTTTGCTGCCGATGCCTCTGCCGTGAAAATCCGGTTTCAGGTACAGTTTGTCAAGTTTGAGCGTGTAACGGTCATCCGCGCACTCAAAAAAAGCGAAAAATCCGATGGCGGCGTTTTCTGAAACGACCAGGCGGAACTTGACACCGTTGTCGAAGTCCGCCTGAAGTTTTTCCGGCGCATACATCATTAGGAGCATGTAGGCGATTTGTCCGGCAGAAAGAATATCCTTATAGGCATACTGCCAGATTTCCGGAGCAAGCTGAGTAATGACCGGCAGATCTTTGCGTTCTGCCGGTACGATATTTACAGAGCTGTTCATTTGCTCATTTTACGCAATTCCGTCCGGCGGATCTTGCCGCTGACAGTCTTGGGCATGGCAGGGATGAATTCAACCTGTCTCGGATACTTGTAAGGTGCGGTGTGGGTCTTGACGTAATTCTGGATCTCTTTGACCAGTTCATCAGACGGCTGCTGATTTTTGGTCAGAACGATATACGCTTTGACGATCTGTCCGCGGGTGGGATCGGGAACTCCGATGACCGCACATTCCAGAACATAGGGCAGTTCCATGATGACGGATTCAATTTCAAACGGACCGATACGGTATCCGGAGGATTTGATCAAGTCGTCAATGCGTCCGACATACCAGAAGTAACCGTCTTCATCGCACCAGGCAGTGTCTCCGGTGTGATAGAAACCGTCATGCCAGGCGTCGGCGGTCGCTTCGGGATCACCGTAGCCGACAAACAGTCCGGGAACCTGATAGGGTTCGGCTTTGATAACGATCTCGCCCACTTCTCCGGACTTGACCGGATTGCCGTCGGCATCGTGCAGTTCCACATTGTAAAGCGGGGAGACCCTGCCCATGGAACCGGGCTTGGGCGTCATGCCGATCACATTACCCAGCACCATGGTGGTTTCAGTCTGTCCGAAACCTTCCATCATTTTGAGACCGGTCGCTTTCATGAAGAGGTTGAACACTTCAGGATTGAGTGCCTCTCCGGCAATGCTGGCGTGACGCAGACTTGAGAAATCGTATTTTGAAAGATCTTCACGGATGAAGAATCTGTACATCGTCGGCGGCGCACAGAACGAGGTGATGCCGTACTCTTTGAAAAGTCCCATGATGTCGGCGGCATCAAAACGGTCAAAGTCGTATGCCATGATGGCACATTCACTGAGCCACTGACCGTAAACTTTTCCCCAGAGAGCCTTCGCCCAGCCGGTGTCGGAGATCGTCAGGTGCAGTCCGTCGGGATCGACCTGCTGCCACCATCTGGCGGTGATGATGTGACCGAGGGGATAGGTATGACAGTGAATCACGGCCTTGGGATAACCGGTCGTGCCGGAACTGAAGAACATGATCGCCGGATCCGTCGCCTTGAGATCGGCGGGACGGGGGAACTCTTCAGAATGTTTGACAAATTCTTCATCAAAATTCAACCAGTCTTTGTAAGTGCCGTTCACGGCGATTTTGAATTCCACTGAGGGAACCTGCTGTGCGGCCTCTTCGGCGGCATCGGTGATGGTTCCGTCAACGCTGCAGAGAATGGCGCGGACTTTGGCATGTTCAAAGCGGTATTTGAAATCTTTGGGCAGCAGCTGATTGCTGGCAAGCAGGGCGATCGCGCCGATGCGGTGCAGGGCGTTGAGGACGACCCAGAACTGCCAGTTGCGGCGCAGAACAAGCATCACACAATCGCCTTTTTTGATACCCAGAGAGGTCAGGTAGTTTGCCGCCTGCTGAGAGTAGCGTGAAATATCGGTAAAGGTGAAATCTCTGTGTTCGTGTTCTCTGCTGAGCCAGCAGATGGCGCGTTTTTCGGGATAGCGGCGCGCCAGTTCATCGACCACGTTATAGGCAAAGTTGAAGTTGTCGGGATAGTGGAAACGGACGGATTTGAGATGATTGTTTTCGTCCAGAACCTCTTCCATGAAATCCTGATAAATCAGGCGGCGTTTGCCGTTGTCGGGATTGTCGTTCTTGGTTTCAAATTCCAGAGGCTCTTCACTTTCTCCGCGGATGACGATGGCGAGAAATTCGCAGCCTTCTTTGTTGGCGGCAACCATGCCGTGCGGATGGGCGGCGTCCAGATAAACGCTGTCACCGGGATTGAGAATCTCAACCTTGCTGCCCAGCTGAATACGCAGCTGTCCGGAAAGAACAAAGTCAAATTCCTGTCCGGAGTGTGTGGAGAGTTCAATCGGTTCGTTTTCGTCCTGATACTGGGCGGTCACGCGCAGGGGATCGGTCATTCTGTTTTTGATCTGCGGAGCCAGGTGCTGATACTGCAGTCCTTCGCGGCGGCGGATGGGCAGACCGCTTGTTGCACGGGTGACGGTGTAGAAGGAAAGTTTCGGAGATTCCCCCGCAATGATGGCACTTACATCCACATTGAAACGTTTTGCGCAGGTGTAGAGAAAGGAGAAGGGACAGTCTACTTCACCGGACTCATGTCTGAGGTATTCCTCTTCGCTCATTTCGGTGAGTGCCGCCATTTCGGACACCGGGATCTCAAGCACCTGACGGATCTCTTCAAGGCGCTTGCCGGTTTGCTTGTACTGATTTTCCATTGCGTTTTTTACCTTCCGGGATATATGAATAAAATTTTTTTTACAATACAGATTCCTTAATATATCACCACAGTTTATTTTATGCAAGATGAAAAAGCAAAATTATTGTCTGCTGTCATTTTCCTGTGCCTGATAAAAAATGCCGGTACGGCGTTTCGGGGAGAAAAAAAGAGTTTTTTTGAAAAAGAATGTCAGAAATCTTTACTGAAAGGGTTGACTTTTTGAAATGTGTGTGGTATTTTATCAGTGATTTTGTTATGTTCACTTGTTTATATAAAGGTTTTTGACTTATGAAACAGATGTATTCTATGTTGTTTTCTGTTGCTGCAGCGTTGACCCTGACCGTTTTTTGCGGCTGCAAGTCCGAGGAGGAATTCCGTCAGGAACGCGCCGAAAAAGCGATGAAGCATTTTGAACGGTCCCGTTTTGAACAGCCGTCTGATGGTAAACGTCTTTCTTTGAAAGAGTGTATCAGTCTTGCTCAGAAGCACAACCTTGCCCTCAAAGTTGAAAAACTTGAGAAACAGGTTCTGCGCGAACAGAAAACCGCTGAAATGCTCGGCATGCTTCCTGAATTGAATATCAAAAATACCTATACTGCCCGGAATAATACCGCCGCTTCTTCCAGTGAAAAGGTCGGTTCCGGCGGTTTGACCTACGGATACAGCTCAAGTACCGATGATGATGTCAACGATTTTTCCGTCGGCGTTGCCCTTTCAACACTGGATTTCGGTTTGGCTTTCTTCAACACCGTTCAGGCAAAAGACCGCGAACTGATGAAAGAACAGCAGATCCGCAGAACCAGCCAGAATCTGACTCTTGATGTGGTTAAAGCATACTTCAAGGTCGCTTCCGCCCAGCGTGCTATTAACATCACCCGCAAACTGCTTGCCGATTGCCGCGATCACTATGCTCTGATTGAGAAACTTGCCAAGAGCCGCGCCATCACTCCGTTCCGTGCGTTTGAAGAAACCCGCAAGTTTATGGATATGGAAAAACGTCTGACCAACTATATCCGCAACTATGAAAACAACTGCGTTGAACTCCGTGCCCTGCTGGGACTGGATCCCTCAGGAGAGATTCTTGTCGATGACGCCTGCCTCGGAGTTGTTCCCAAGATGGAATTTCCTGAACTGGTTCTGATGGAACAGATCGCTCTGCTGGAACGTCCTGAACTTTATGAAGCTGATATCCGCAAACATATCAACGTCGTCGAATGCCGCAAAGAACTGGTCAAAATGATTCCCTCTGCCCGTATGTTCGTTGACTACAACCACAATGATAACTCCTATCTTTATCACAATACCTGGTATTCCATCGGCATCAATGCCGCCTACAATCTGCTCAAACTGCCCAAAGATATCGCAACTTACGTTGCCCGTACCAGCATGGTTGAAGCAGAAGCACAGAGAACTTATTCCATCGGTATCGGTATCATGGCGCAGGTGCGTATCAGTCACTGCAATCTGCGTTCCGTCAATGAGCGTTTTGCCATTGACAACCGGGTGTATGAAACCTATAAAAAGAACTTGAGCTGGGCTGTTGCCAACCGCCGGATTGCCGGAGATATGTCCCGTCTTGAACTTGACCGTATGCGTCTTGAAACTGCCGAAAAGGAAATTGAACGTATCATCTCTCTCGGAAATGTCTATGTTGCCAACTTTCAGATGCTCAATACTCTCGGTGTCAGCAAGATCGATTCCGACAGCGTTGATGTTCTCAAAGGAGAGCTTTCTGCCGCCCGTCTGCGTGCTGAGGGTGAACTTGCCAAGGCTGAAGTTGCTTACAACAGCAAACTTTCCGGAACTGATAAGAAGCAGGCAGAAGAAAATAAGAAAGTTTTTGACCTTGTCAACCAGCCGCTGACAACTCTCGGCAACTCCGATTACATTACTGTCGGGCTGTGAAAAATATAATCCGTTCGTAATTAACCGGCGCAGAGTGTTGTTCAAACATTCTGCGCTGTTTGCTTTTCAGGAAATTTTGAAATTTTTTGCAAACGGATTGAAAAAAAAGAAAAAAGAGTTAAATTACTTATAAAAACAGATTTTTGTTGTATTGGCGGAGAATAAAAACAACATCCGGAGGTCGTATGAAAAAAGTCATTATTGTTCTTGTTGTCATTGCTGTTGCCGGTTTGGGTGTATACAGTATCAAGTCTTATATGGATAATGCCATTTACCGCAATCCTGCTTTTGCATCCGGAAACGGACGTCTTGAAGCAACGGAAATCAATGTTGCAACAAAACTTTCAGAAAAGGTCGAAAAAGTTTATGTGACCGACGGTGAATTTGTCAAAAAAGGACAGCTCCTTGCAAAAATGCAGACCAATGTTCTTGAAGCGCAACTTGCCCAGGCAAAGGCGCAGGTCGCCGTTAAGAAAGCGGAACTGGCATCAGCTCAGGCGGTTGTTCTCCAGAAAAACAGTACCCGTGATAATGCCTGGAGACGTTTCAAACGTGCGGAATATCTGGTGTCCAAAAAAGCGACTTCAGAGCAGACTTTTGACAATGACAAGGCATTGTTTCTTGCTGCTGATGCCGAACTGGTTGCCGCCAAAGCGGCGGTGGTTCAGGCTCAGGCATCCATCAAGGCTGCTGAAGCGGATGCAAGAAGAGTTGAAGAAGATATCAAAGACAGCAGTCTGGTTGCGCCGATTTCAGGCCGGGTTCAGTATAAAGTTGCCGAACCCGGAGAAGTCCTTGAAGCAGGCGGCTGTGTGCTGAATATGGTGGACTTGACCGATGTATATATGACATTTTTCCTGCCCGAAGGCGTTGCCGGAAAAGTCCGGATCGGTGCCGATGCACGCATTTTGCTGGATGCTGTTCCGCATGTGGCGATTCCCGCAAAGATTTCGTTTGTTGCCAGTGTGGCGCAGTTTACGCCCAAGACTGTTGAAACGCGCATTGAACGTCAGAAACTCATGTTCCGTGTCAAGGCAAGAATTGCTCCTGAGCTGCTTGAAAGATACATTGATCTTGTCAAAACCGGACTTCCGGGTGTTGCCTGGGTGAAGCTTGATCCCAAAGCAGAATGGCCGGACTTTCTCAAACTGTCTGACCGTGTTGCCAAAGAAGCCGGCGTGGTGAAAAAATGAACTGCCTTTCCGACAGGGAGGGGAAAATGTTTGCGGTAAAATTCAGAAATCTTTGTCTGAATTACGGAAAAGTTACCGGTCTTGACAATGTTTCTCTGGATATTCCCGCACAGAAAGTCGTGGGTTTGATCGGTCCTGACGGCGTCGGGAAATCCACTCTTCTTTCTCTGATTACCGGCGCTCATGCCATGCAGAGCGGCGAATTGGAAGTCCTGGGCGGCGATATGCGCGATGCGGAACACCGCAGAAAAATTTGTCCTCAAATTGCTTATATGCCGCAGGGGCTGGGGAAAAACCTTTATTTCACCCTGACGGTTGAAGAGAATCTGCAGTATTTTGCCCGTCTTTTCGGTCACAATGATGCGGAACGCCGCAAACGTATTGACCGCCTGACCAAAAGTACCGGACTTTATCCCTTTCTCAACCGTCCTGCCGGGAAACTTTCAGGCGGTATGAAACAGAAGCTGGGCTTGTGCTGTTCTCTGATTCACGACCCTGATCTGTTGATTCTTGATGAACCCACGACCGGCGTTGATCCGCTGGCGCGGCGGCAGTTCTGGGATCTGGTGGATGCCATCAAACAGGAACAGCCTTTGATGAGTGTCATTGTTGCAACCGCTTACATGGATGAAGCTCAGCGTTTTGACTGGCTGATTGCCATGGATGATGGAAAGATCCTTGATACAGGAACGCCGTCGGAAATCCTTGAGAAAACAGGCAAAGACAATCTTGATGGTGCCTTTATTCAGCTTCTGCCTGAATCGCGCCGCAGCGGACACAAAGATTTGGTTGTGCCTCCGCTGGAAGTTTCCGGAAATGAAGATTATGCCATTGTCGCAGAAAATCTGACAAAAAGATTCGGTTCGTTTACGGCGGTGGATCATGTGAGTTTCAAAATCCGCAAAGGTGAAATTTTCGGTTTTCTCGGTTCCAACGGCTGCGGCAAGACGACCACGATGCGTATGCTGACGGGACTTGCGCCCGCAACGGAGGGTACCGCTGAAATTTTCGGCAGAAAAGTGGATGGCAATTCTCTTGAACTGCGTGAGCATCTGGGATACATGACACAGTTGTTTTCTCTTTACGGAGATTTGAGTGTCCGTCAGAATCTTTTGCTCTACGCCCGTCTTTACCGGATTCCCGAAGCGGAAATTCCCGGACGGATCGAAGAGATGATGAACCGTTTTCAGTTGAAAGAAATTGAACACGCTCTGCCCAAAGAACTGCCGCTCGGACTCAAACAGAGGCTTTCTCTTGCGGCGGCGGTGATACATCATCCGGATATTCTGATTCTTGACGAACCAACTTCAGGCGTTGACCCCGTGGCACGGGATCTTTTCTGGGAGTTGATCATTGAACTTTCGCGCCGCGACCGGGTGACCATTTTTATCACCACGCACTTTATGAACGAAGCAGAACGCTGTGACCGTATCTCTCTTATGCATGCAGGGAAATCCTATGTGTGCGATACGCCGTCGAAAATTGTGAAGGACCGGGGTGCCTCCACGCTTGAAGAGGCTTTTATCGGCGTTCTTGAAGATGCCGATCCCGGGGCGAACAAACGTTCTGACGATGCCATGCAGATTCAGAGCAGTTTGGCGGATACTGAAAAAAAAGTTTCTCCTTCACATTTTGGAAGGTTGAGTGAATTTTTCAGTTTTCAGCGTTGGTACAGTTGTTTCTGGCGTGAAACTCTTGAATTGATGCGTGACCCCATCCGGGCAACGCTTGCGCTTTTCGGGGCGTTGATCCTGATGCTGGTTATGGGATTTGGTATCAATATGGATGTTGAAAAAATGCCGTATGCCATTCTTGACCGCGACCGGACTGAAACCAGTCAGAGTTATGCGCTGAATCTTGCAGGTTCCTCACGTTATTTTGTGGAACACGCTCCCGTCAGGAATTATCAGGAACTTGACCGCAGAATGAAAAGCGGCGAATTGAGCCTGGTTATTGAAATTCCGCCCGGTTTCGGACGGGATGTGCAGCGGGGGATGTCTCCGGAGGTCTCCTTCTGGGTTGACGGCTCCATGCCCTCCCGGGGAGAAACCATCAACGGTTATATCAAAGGTATCCATAACACCTGGCTGCAGAGCCGGCAGAAAAGAGTTGATAAAAAATCAAAATTTACTCAGGTCGATATTGAAACCCGTTACCGTTATAATCCGGATGTGTTGAGTCTGCCGGCGATGGTGCCTGCGACGATTCCGCTTTTGACGCTGATGATTCCGGCGATTCTTGCCGCGCTTTCTGTTGTGCGTGAAAAAGAGATGGGTTCCATCATCAATTTGTATGTGACGCCTCTTTCAAGAATTGAATTTCTGCTGGGCAAGCAGATGCCGTATCTTTTGTTTGCGATTTTAAGCAGCGCATTGCTTACAGTAATGGCGGTGACAATATTTGATGTTCCCGTAAAGGGGAGTTTTTTTGTGCTGATTCTGGCAAGTGTGATGTATGCGGTGATTGCAACGGGTATGGGACTGCTTTTTTCGTCAGTCACCCGCAGTCAGATTGCGGTTATCTTTCTTGCCATGCTGGGAACGATGATTCCGTCGGTTCAATTCTGCGGCATGACTACGCCTGTTGAAACGCAGGAAGGTATTGCCCGGATCATTGGCAGTATTTATCCCACAACTTATATGCTGTTGATTTCAAGAGGCGTCTTCAACAAAGCATTGGATTTTGCGGATCTTTCCCATTCTCTTGCGGCTCTCGCTGTTATGATTCCTGTCATTATCGGTGCGGGTGTGCTTCTTCAGAAAAAACAGGAGAAATAAAGTATGCTGCAGTCTTTGAAAAATATCTATAATCTGGGTGTCAAAGAAATTATCAGTCTCTTCCGTGACTGGCTGATGGTGATATTGATTGTCTATTCCTTTTCTCTGGCGGTTATCACTTCTTCGAAATCTCAGCCGGATTCGATTAACCGCGCGGCGATTGCAGTGGTGGATGAGGACCATTCCCAGTTGTCCCGGGCGTTGACTGATGCCTTTATGCCGCCGATGTTCATTCCAGCCAGACAAATTACACGCAGTGAGATAGATCCTGCCATGGATCGGGGGGAGTATACCTTTGTTGTTGTCTTTCCGCCTGATTTTCAAAAGGATGTCCTTTCCGGAAAAAGTCCTGAAATCCAGGTCAATGTCGATGCGACAAGAATGACGCAGGCATTCACCGGCAGCGGATATATACAGCAGATTCTTCAGCAGGAACTGCAGAAATTCTGCAAGCAGAAAAGTATAAAGCCCGGCGCAAGTTATGTTGTCCGCAACCGTTTCAACCCGAATCTGACCCAGTCCTGGTTTACTTCTATTGTACAGCTGGTCAACAATGTGACCATGCTCGCCATCATTCTGACGGGAGCGGCTTTGATCCGTGAACGGGAAAACGGTACGCTTG
The DNA here is from genome assembly GCA_015061725.1 of Lentisphaerota bacterium. GTDB lineage: Bacteria > Verrucomicrobiota > Lentisphaeria > Victivallales > Victivallaceae > UBA1784. Next base: position 21,727 of record SUVX01000017.1, on the reverse strand, counting down.
AACACCTGCTGGTCATGCCGGTAACACCCTTTGAAATTATGATGTCAAAAGTCTGGTCCATGATGCTGATTGTGCTTGCGGCGACGGCGGGATCGCTGTATTTTGTGGTTGAAATGTATCTGAAAATTCCGATTGAGGGTTCCATATTGCTGTATCTTGCCGGTGTTGCGCTGCACTTGTTTGCCGTGACTTCTCTCGGTATTTTTCTTGCGTGCCTGGCGCAGAATATGCCGCAGCTGGGGATGCTGCTGATATTGGTGTTCCTGCCGATGCAGATGCTTTCAGGCGGCAATACGCCCCGCGAAAGCATGCCCGTCTGGGTTCAGAATATCATGCTTGCCGCTCCGACGACCCATTTTGTAAGTTTCAGTCAGGCCATTCTTTTCCGCGGAGCGGGAATTGAGGTCGTCTGGAAACCTTTTCTCATGCTCTTTGTAATCGGAAGTGTGCTGTTCGTCATCTCTTTGCGTGCCTTCCGTAAATCTCTTTGAGGAAAATGTATTTTACGGCGGAGTTTCGGCTCCGCCTTTTTTGTTGTAATATTAAAAAAAAGTAATCTTTATCTGTGATTCATGTTGTAAAATGACTTTGCGTGTGCTACTTTATATGAAAATATATTTATTTTCCAATAAATAAATCCAATTATCAAAAAAAGGGAGGTAAAAGAAAAAATGTCGTTGATTGACTGGTTGATCGTAATTATTCCGGTTTGTATTGTTATGTACGCCGGATGGAACATCCGTAAATATATGACGGGTGTTGCTGACTACATGGTGGGCGGACGTGTCTGCCGCCGCTATGTGTTGACCACCGCAAACATGGCCAACGCGCTGGGATTGATTACTCTTGCCGCGTACATTGAGGTCCATTACAAGACCGGTTTTGCTCTGGCGTTCTGGAGCAGTTTGACGCTGCCGATTTCTGTGATGATTTCTCTTTCAGGTTACTGTCTTTACCGTTTCCGCGAAACCCGTGCGCTGAGTATCGGGCAGTTCTTTGAAATGCGTTACAACCGCAGTCTGCGTATTTTTGCCTGTTTCCTGCGTTCCATTGCAGAAATGATGGCAAATATCATCATGCCTGCGATTGCGGCTCGCTTCTTTATTGCCTACCTTGATCTGCCGAGAACTGTCAGTATCTTCGGATTTGCGTTCCCGACCTTTATGATTATTACGGCGATTACGCTCACTCTTGCGATTTCCCTCATCTACTGGGGCGGAACTCTTTCGATTGTTGTTACCGATACCATTCAGGGGTTGATGTGCTTCCCGCTGATCGTTATTTTCGTCTTCTTTACACTGATCAAATTCTCCTGGCCGACTGAGATCGTTCAGGTCATGGCTGATCGTGCCGCAGGAGAAAGCTTTTTGAGTCCCTATGATATTTCCGGACTGCGTGACTTCAATTTGTTCATGCTGTTTGTGACTTTCTTCGGAATGTTTCTGCACACCGCCAGCGGTGTGACCGGCGGCAGCAACTGCGCCATCAGCGCCCACGAAGGCAAGATGGGCAGTATCCTCGGTGCCTGGCGTGGTGCTTTTACCACGATTTTCTATGTGGTCATTGCCATTGGTATCATTACGATTATGAACCACAAGAACTTTGCCGGAGAAGCTAAAATCATTCGTACCAATATCTCCCAGAGCATTGCCAATGAGTTGATCCCCGACACGAAAGAACGTGCCGAATTTATGGCAAAAATCAAGGCGATTCCCGCTTCAAATCATACAATCGGCAAAGATAAGCCGCTGTCTCAGACTCAGAACCTGGATACCGTCTACTATCAGACCGCCCAAAAGATGTTCGGTACTGACGGAGAGGGCAGTTCCAAGGCCCAGCAGTACAAGACGATTTTCAATCAGCTGATGCTGCCGATGGCGATGCGTCAGATGCTGCCGACCGGTCTTGCCGGATTGTTCTGTCTGATGATCGTTGTCTTCATCATTTCCACCGATGACAGCCGTATTTACAGTGCCAGTGCCACGCTGGTTCAGGATTGTATTGTTCCCTTCTTCAAGAATGAGACCCTGACGCCTGAACGTCACGTTGCTCTGATCCGCTGGATTTCCATCGGTGTCGGTGTTTTCTTCTTCTTCGGTTCATACTTTATGGCGCAGATCGACTATATCAATATGTTCGTGAGTATCATGTACGGTATGTGGATGGGCGGTTGCGGACCGATGATTGTCTTCGGTTTCTACAGCCGTTTCGGAACTGCCGCCGGTGCCTGGGCTTCTCTGGTTGCCGGTATGCTGATCAATATGAGCGGAATCATTTTCCAGCGCACCTGGGCAACCCACATTTATCCCATGCTTGAATCCAACGGCTGGGTCGATATTGTCGGAAATTTCCTCAGCACAGTTTCCAAGCCGCTCAATCCCTATGTTGTCTGGGAGATGAACCGCATGAAGTTCCCGATCAACTCCTATGAAGTGTACTTTATTGCGATGTTCACTTCTCTTGTTCTCTATATTGTGGTTTCTCTGCTGACCTACAAAGAACCCTTTAATCTGGACAGAATGCTGCACCGCGGCAAGTATGCTATTGAGGGTGAGAAGAAGATCCACATGGAATGGAGCTTTAAAAACGTCTTCAGCAAATTGATCGGTATTACGCCTGAATACACCAGAAGTGACCGTATCATTGCAAGATCTGTGTTCACCTATTCCTTTATCTACAAATTCGCTATCGCATTTGTGCTTGTTGCGGTCTGGAACATTTTCAGTCCGTGGCCGCTGGAATGGTGGGGACACTACTTCCTGATTACTCAGCTGATCATTCCGGGAATTGCTGCAACGCTCACCTGCGTTTGGTTTACCGCCGGAAGTTCCCGTGACCTGGTTCTGCTTTACCGCGCCCTGAAAAACCGTGTTGCCAACCCGCTTGACAACGGTATGGTTGACGGACACGTTGCTCTCTCTGACAAGGCTGAATTCGCCAAACTCGATGAGAGCAAAAAGGATACTGACAAACAGTAAATCCTGAAAAAAATCCGGGCGCAGTTTGAAAACTCAAGCTGCGCCCTTTGGGTGTTCAGGATACGGATGGTGTTCACCCTTTGATGACAGCAAGGGGTGTCAGACGGACTTGAACTTCAACCAGGTCGCTTTCGGAAGCAATCACATCTTCAATATCTTTGTATGCCTGCGGTGCTTCAGAAAGATCCGGAACCTTCTTGCCCTTTCCGTAACGTGTTACCGGATGCCAACGGTCGCAGACAATGCCCTTCATTGCTTCATCGCATTCTGAGACGGTCAGAGTGTTGCAGGCGACAGTTCTGCTCATGCGGCGTCCGGCGCCGTGAGAGCAGCTGGTGAAACTTGCCGGATTTCCCAGTCCGCGCACAATGTAGCTTGCCGTTCCCATTGAACCGGGGATGATACCTGTTTCGTCAAGTTTTGCGCTGGTGGCACCCTTGCGGTGAATGCACAGGGTTTCGCCGAAGTGTTCTTCAAAGGCGGCGTAGTTGTGGTGGATGTTTATTTCACGCAGGAAATTGACTTCTGGAATAAACTCTGTAATCACCTCTTGGCATTTTGCCATCATGCGTTGACGGTTTTCAAAAGCGTACTTCAGGGCAAAATTCATATCTCTGAAATAGTTGTGTCCGGCCTCATCCTGAATCGGCAGAAATGCCAGATCGCGGCAGGGCAGGGGCGTGTAAAAGCGTTCACACAACTGCAGGGCTTTTTCCTGATACACTTCTTCAATGCGCTTGCCGAGATTGCGGCTGCCGGAGTGGATCATGATCCAAACGAATCCTTTGTTGCTTTTCTGGATTTCAATGAAATGATTTCCACCGCCCAAGGTTCCGAGATTGTGTCGGTCGAGAGAGGTGACAAATTGCGGATTTGCTGACGGAGAATCCAGATATGCTTCAAAGCCCTCCCAGTCCTGAGAATCCTTGTGATATTTTCCTTCGCCTGTTGGGATAAGTTCCTTGATGCGGGTGTGGATGGCGCGTCTGAAACGCATGTCTCCAAGTTTTTCAGCGGGGATATCGGTTTCAACGGCAATCATTCCGCAGCCGATATCCACGCCGACAGCGGCGGGAATGACGGCATCTTTGGCGGCAATGACTCCTCCGATGGGCATACCGATTCCGCAATGACAGTCGGGCATGAGAGCCACATGGTGACGCAGAGCCGGATGACGTGCGAGGTTTTCTGCTTGAGCCATTGCCGCTTCTTCAATTTCGCGGCACCAGCTTTTGATGTGGAGCGGCAGTCCGTCGTTCTTTACAAATTCCATTTTTTTACCTTTGTATAAATTGATCTTATTTGTGTTTCAGAGAAAAAAGAGCCCGGGAGTCCGGTGAGCCGTTCTCCCGGGGAGAAACCGTTGTCCGGAAAAAAGTTTTAAGTTTTGAGGATTGATATTTGATGGTTAAATCCTTAACCTTTAAATTTTAACTGCAAAACATACTGCAGGCATTATCAATATCAAGATCCGGAGGACAACGGTTTCTCTTGCCGGGCAGTTTCTTTTGAGACTGCCCGGTGTGCCGGACTGTTTGAACGGTCCGGCGGAAAATGCTTGATTACTTCAAAGGAGTATCAAACTCAATTTTGTGTGTTGCGTTGTAGGAATCCAATTCATCTTGCAGCTGATTGCATTTGAGCTGCAGGAATCTCTGCTGTTCAAGCACCTCGCTTTCGCTGATGATACAATTTTTTACGATTTTGATACTGTTGTTCAAACCGAGATACTGTTCGCTTGTTTCAGTATCAATGCCGTTAAATTTGCTTAATTGGCTTTTGTATTCTTCCAATGCGTAGATGTTTTCAAGGTTGCCGCTGTTGGCTTTGCCGATTTTGGTTTTGAGTTCAATCAGCTTTTGGGTGTAATAATGGATGGTTTCCATTGTTGCGCGGACATTGATACTGCGTGTTCGGTTTTCCCAACAGCTGTTCTGACGCTGGACGAGACCCCACAATCTGCTGATTTCGCCGATGAGGCGATTTTTTTCTTTCAGTGCTTGTGCCAAAGTGATAAGCATGATGATAATCCTTTCTTTTGTTGTTGATTTTTTTGAGTTCGTGCTTTTCTGTTGAAACATATAGCAAATGGCGTGCCAAAGTTGCGATAAATCGTGAAAACGTTTGAAAAATTGTTTTTTTTGAGCTTAAAAATTTTTATAGTACGTTTTGCTGCTTGCATCTTGAGAAAATATGGATTATATTAAATTGTATAAAATATTATATATTGATATAGGTTTTTATATAATGAATGTTTTGATTTCTCTTCTGGGTTCAACCCTTGACCGTGCCGGAAAGCCCCGGGGACTGTCACGCTGGAATGTGTGGCGCCCGTCAGTGGCCCTTGCTATGCAGAATGACTTGCGTTTTGACCGCTACTATCTGATTTATCAGCCCCGGTTTGAAAGTTTGAAGGACTGTATCGTTGAAGACATCAGGCAGTGTTCTCCCTCAACCGAGGTGATCCCTGAAGCCGTTCATATGGAAGACCCCTGGGATTTTGAAGAGGTTTACAGCAAGCTTTATGAATACAGCCGCAATCATGATTTTTCAAATGAAGAGGATAATTACTATATACATATCACAACCGGTTCTCATGTGGCGCAGATTTGTCTTTTTCTGCTCAATGAATCCCATCATCTGCCCGGAAAACTTATCCAGACACATCCCGGAACGGGACCTGAAGGCTCATATACCGTGATTGATCTTGATCTTTCGCGCTACGATATGCTCGCCAAACGTTTTTCCATTGAAAGAGAAAACGATCTGGATTTTCTGAAATCCGGTATTGCCACAAAAAACAGGCAGTTCAATGAACTGATTGAAACGATTGAACGTGTGGCGATCCGTTCCTCTGAACCGATTTTGCTGACCGGTCCCACCGGTGCGGGGAAATCTCAGCTGGCAAAGCGTATTTATGAACTGAAAAAACTCAATAACCAAATTAAAGGGGCGTTTGTCAGCATCAACTGTGCGACTTTGCGCGGAGATCAGGCAATGAGTGTGCTGTTCGGGCATAAAAAGGGGGCATTTACCGGAGCGGCGGCAGATCGTCCGGGACTGCTGAAAAAAGCCGACGGCGGTATTCTTTTTCTTGATGAAATCGGGGAACTCGGACTTGATGAACAGGCAATGCTGCTGCATGCCATTGAAGAAAAGAAGTTTTTTCCGCTGGGGGATGACAGTGAAAGTGAAAGCTGTTTTGAACTTATCTGCGGAACCAATCGCGATTTGGAAGAATCTGTCAATGAAGGACTTTTCCGTTCTGATCTGCTTGCCCGCATAAATCTATGGGACTTTCAGCTGCCCGGTCTTGCCGACCGCAGAGAGGATATTGAACCGAATCTGGAATATGAACTTCAGCGTTTTGCTGAAAAAAGCGGCAAACATATTACGTTCAATAAAGAGGCACGGGCGGAATTTATGCGCTTTGCCCTTGATCCTGCAACGGCATGGCGCGGCAATTTCCGTGATTTGAATGCCATGATCACGCGGATGGCAACGCTTTCTTCCGGCGGAAGAATTGATGAAAATGTGGTGAAAAATGAAATTGCCCGTTTGAAAAGGGGAAAGTCAAGTTCAGATGCGGAGACTCTTTTGTGTAAACTTCTGGGCAATGATTATCAAAGCAGATTTGATGAGTTTGATTTGTGCCAGCTTGCAAAAGTTATAGAGGTGTGCCGTCAATGCAAAAGCCGTGCCGAAGCCGGAAAACGGTTGTTTGCAGTATCACGCCGGCAACGCAACACAACCAATGATTCCGACCGGCTCGGAAAGTATCTTGAAAAGTTCGGTTTGACGTTTCAGATGTGCAAAGAAAGTTGCTGTTAACTGTTCTCAAAGTCCGGTGGGGATATTGATGAACTCAACGGGCAGATTGAAAACCGATTGGATTTTTTGCATGACGGCGTAGGGACCGACAGTTTCACTTGCGTAATGTCCGAGGGAAATAACGTTGACTGTCATCTCTTTTTGCGGATGATACATGGTGTGATCAAATTCCCCTGTAATCAGCAGATCGCAGTTGCGGGAATAAGCATCTTCAAGTCCGCCGAGTCCGCCGCCGCCGGAAACGATGGCGATTTTTTTGACTTCACGCTTGACGTCACCGTAAATGATTGGTTCAACTGAAAGCTTTTTGCCGAGATACTCTGCCAACAGATGACAGGGCGCCGCCTCTTTGAGAACGCCTGAAAATCCGATGTCAACGCCGCTGTATTCAAAAAACGGCATACGTTCTTTAAGTCCGATCATATCCGCCAGTTGGGCATTGTTTCCCAGTTCAGGATGGGCGTCAAGGGGCAGGTGTGCGGCGTAAAGGCTGATACCGTTTTGAAAGAGCGTACTGAGCCTTTTTGCCACGATGCCGCTGAAACGGCGCGGTTCGCTGCCCCAGCTCATGCCGTGGTGGACAAAGATAAAATCTGCACCGCGTTCTGCGGCGGCATCAAAAAGTTCCTGACAGGCATCAACGCCGAAGACGGCAAAATTAACTTCTGATTTGCCTTCAACCTGTAAGCCGTTGTTGGAAGCATCGCGTGAAAATTTATCCAATGCCAGAGTGTTATCCAGAAAACTTGTCAATTCCTGTAATTTCATAAAAGATCCTTTCTGTTTGCGCCTTTTTAAGGCGTTGTCGTTTCAAGTTCAGGGTGTTCCGGCCAATCGTGTTTGGGATATCTTCCCCGCATATCGCGACGGACAAGACTCCATGATCCCTGCCAGAAACCGGGCAGATCCATGGTAATCTGAACCGGACGGCGGGCGGGGGAGAGCAGTTCCAGCCGGAGAGGGATTTTGTTTCTTCCGATAACCGGATGAACCGTAACACCGTAAAGTTCCTGAATCCTTACTGCCGCCGTCGGCACAGGACCGGAATAATCTATCCTGATTTTGTATCCGCGTTTTGTGACAAAAAATTCAGGATAAAGTTTATTCAAAGTTTGAAGTTGCTCCATAGAAAGAGCATATTCAAAAATGCTGTCCCAGTTCAGTTTGAGCAAGTCAGGGATCGAACGGACGGAATCCAGAAATCCATCGGTCAATTTTTCAAGAACAGCGGAATAATTTTCTTCGCTCCAATCCGGGAAACCCGCTTCAGGATCGGAGTTGTATGCAAAGCGCACCCGGGCAAGCAGCTGATTTGCCTTTTTGAAGTTTTCAGGCGGCAGAACATTCTGCCGCTTGACGGCGGAAGCAAGAACGGCTTTTCCCGCAGTTCCCGGCGGGGGAGGAATCGGCTTGGAACTGAGAACAAGGTTATCCAGATGCAGTTCCTCTTTGGCGGAAACTTTTCCGGTATCAGGATCAAAGTCAAGACTGTTCTGAAGAGAGAGCCGCTCAGAAAAATCCAGTTCCAGTTCCTCTTTATCCACGGGAGAAGCCAGATGGATGCGGGCATCTTTTTCTCTGTTTCCGCCCAGAACGGCAACGGCAAGAAATTCCTGTCCGAGCAGGGAATCGTCCGGAGAAAGTTCTCCGGCGCGTCCGCCCGCCAGACGGTAACTTGATGTATTGCCGCTGCGTTTTTGAGCGATCCATTCAGGATAGGCAAAACAAAGCAGTCTTCCGGCGGATTCCGGGGTGATTTCATCGTGCGTTTGTCCCAGAAGAGCGGTCAGTTGGCGCATGACTGTTTTCTGTATATGAGAGGCGTTGCGCCGGATATCATAAAGCAGTTCGCGCAAATCAGTTGTATTCCTTTTGAAAATGCGGTTTTCAAGAATGGCGGCAATGGCGACGGCGGTGTTTTGAAGATCAAGCTCTTTTGCTTTGAGCAGCATGGAACCCAAACGCGGATGCAAAGGCAGCTGACTGAGTTTTTTTCCATGCGCAGTCAGACGGTTTTCCTGTGTGATTGCACCGATTTTTCTGAGCAGATTTCCGGCAGTAAGCAGTCCGGATTCAGGCGGCGTATCAAGCCATTTGAGTTGAGAGACAGTTGCGCCCCATTCCGCCAGATGCAGGACAAACGGCGCAAGGTCGCAGACGGTCAATTCCGGGGGACGTTGAGGAATCAGATTGTTGAATTCCACCTGAGAATACAAACGGATCGCTGTGCCGGGGGCGGTTCTGCCCGCACGTCCTGAGCGTTGACAAGCCGAAGCCTGAGAAATTCTTTGCAGTTCCAGAAACGGCATGCCCGAGGCGGGAACGTAAGTCATGCGCTTTTCCCAGCCGCAGTCCACGACTGAGGTGATACCGTCAATGGTGATACTGCTTTCAGCGATATTTGTCGCAAGGAAAATTCTTTTTTTTCCGTCGGAGGAGGGGGAAAGCAGTCTGCTCTGCTCTTTGAACTCCACCGCGCCGTGCAGACAGCGGATATCGGCATCAGGCAGAGTTTGCGCGAGCGCCTGCGCAGCGGAGTCTGTTTCTCCTGCGCCCGGGAGGAATACGAGGATATCTCCGTCCTTTTCCCGGTAAAGTGTCGTTGCCGCGCGGAGACTTTCGGTAACGATTTTACTGCAGTCTGTTGAACAATTGCCGGGACGGTAAACAACTTCAACGGGGTATTCTCTTCCGGAACTTTCCAGCACAGCGGCGCCGGGCAGAAATTTTTTCAATTGTTCTGTCGCAAGTGTTGCGGACATGATGATTATTTTCAAGTCCGGGCGCAGAGATTCCTGAATGTCCAGTGCCAGCGCAAGCAGAAGATCGCACTCCCAGGAGCGTTCATGAAATTCGTCAAAAATGATAACATCCACATCTTCCAATTCCGGATTATTTTGAAACTCCCTGAGCAGTATACCCGGTGTGACGGCAAGGATTTTGGTATTTTTGCCGCGTTTGCTTTCGCCTCTTACGGCATATCCTGAGAAGGAGCCGATTTCAGAATCATCCAGTTCTGCGATGCGTCCTGCGGCGGCTTTTGCGGCGATACGGCGCGGTTCGATCAGACGGATGTTTCCGCTGACAAGTTTTGCCGTTTCAGGCGGAATGACGGTGGTCTTTCCCGCACCCGGCGCGGCGGATAAAATCAGTTGATTGTGCGTATTGAGCATATTCCGGAATTCCGGAAGTATGGCACATACCGGCAAATTAAGTTGACTCATTTGGCTCTCGGGTGGCTGTCTTTGTAAACTTGTTTCATCCGTTCCGCGCTGACGTGGGTGTAGATTTGCGTGGTACTTAAATTTTCATGACCGAGCATTTCCTGGACGCTGCGCAAATCAGCACCGGCATCCAGCAGATGTGTGGCAAAGGAGTGCCGCAGTTTGTGGGGCGTAAAATCCGGCGGGAGTCCCGCTATCATCAGATATTTTTTCAGATTTCGCTGAAAAGAACGTGCGGTCAGGCGGGTTCCGAAGCGGTTGACAAAAAGCGGGGCATCCGGATTACGTTCCGCACCGACGGTTTTCCGCTGCGGATAGTAAGCGGACAGGGCATTTTCTGCCTGCGTTCCGATGGCGGCAAGACGTTCTTTTTTGCCTTTGCCGCGCACACGGACACAGCCGTTGCGGTTATCTATATCACCCAGGTTCAGCCCGACAGTTTCGCCGATACGCAGACCGCCTGAGTAAATCAACTCTATCATTGCCGTATCTCGTGCCATTGCAAATTCTGCGGAGTCTTCTGTTTTGGATAATCCCGTTATTGCCGCCTGCTGCCAGTATTCTTTGACGCCGGCAATCAGGCGGTCAATGTCATTTATGCTCATGACGACGGGCAGGGGCTTGTCGGATTTGATCGGCGCAAGTCCCGAAAAGGGATTGGATTCTGCCAGATTGTGTTTGATGAGAAAGCGGTAAAAAGAACGCATGGCAGAAAGTTTGCGCTGGATACTTCTTTTGGAGTCGCCTGCGTCAAAGAGTTTCATGACAAAAGTGCGTGCCTGGTCATGGTCAACAGTTGTCCAATCGTCAAATTTTTCATCTTCACGGATTTTTATCGCAAACTCCCTGATATCACGGGCATAGGCGCTGACGGTGTGCGTTGAAGAGTTGCGTTCCGTTTCAAGATAATGTAAAAAACGCTCAAGAAAAGACTTCATTTTTCACCTGAAACTTTGGGAGGAACTGCCTGCAGTCGCATACAGACAGAGCCGTCAATGTCTGAGAGAGAGAGTGTTCCGTCCTGTTCAAAACGGTAACGTTTGGCAGCCTGCAGATTTTCAAGGAATTTCTGTTCGTACTGCATGTGGGGTGATGCCATGCGGGTTGCGCCCAGCATACCGATAGAAAGCGTACCGTCTTTATTGATCGTTGCCGGACCGAAAAAACGGTTTGCGCCGCAGCAGCCGACGACTCTGCGTTTGTCTGAAGTAAAAAGCAGAAAGACACCTTCGGGTGCTTTTTCAACGGGTTTCCAATAAACATTGTAAAGTTGTTGTTCCGGGAATGTACGGCAGCCCTGTGCGAAAATCAGGGCAATGAAGAGAAACAGAACAAAAAATCCGGAAAAAATATTTTTTTTGAACAACAAAAAGGCTGTTTTTTTCATAATATGGTTGTACCTTTTGAAAAATGAAGCTATATTATCTGTAATACGTTAAACTTAAAAAATGACATGTTGACAATTTAACAGCAAAAGTTATTTTTTTCAAGCAGGAGAAGTGCAGAATGAAGAAATTTTTATTGTTATCGTTGTTTTTGGGACTTACCGCCGTTTCATTCGCAGAAGATGTCACCGGAACGGTCAATACCGCCGTTCTCAATCTGCGGCTTCAACCGGGACTGCGTTCACCCGTTGTCGGAAAAGTCAAAAAAGATGCAAAACTGGTGATTACCGGCAAAAAAGGCAGCTGGCTTGAAGTTGCTGCGCCTGAAGAGGTGAAAATCTATGTTTCCCGTGCCTACATCAGTAAAGGTAAGACAATCACTGATTTGACCATGCGGATTTCTATGTCCGACAAAGCTGCAAGTTTTGGCAAAATAGCCAAAGGTACTCCGGTGAAAATTTTAAGTGAACATGCCTACGGCTGGGCAAGAATCCTGGCTCCTGAAAGCCTGCGTGTTTACACTGCCGCTATGTACGTTGAGTTTGATAAGGCTGCTGTGAGAAAAGTCGCCGCAGAAAAGGCCGAAGCCGAAAAGAAAGCTGCCGCAGAAAAGGCAGAAGCCGAAAAGAAAGCCGCCGCAGAAAAGGCCGAATCCGAAAAGAAAGCTGCTGCAGAAAAAGCTGAAGCCGAGAAGAAAGCTGCTGCAAAGAAAGCCGCAGAGAAAAAAGCTGAAGTGAAGAAGGTTGTTGCTCCGGCATTTTCTGCCAAAGATCCGCGTATAGCCGCATTCAAAGCCCTGGGCATTGATGTCTTTAAAGCGCCGTACACACAGGTTACTGTTACGGGGGTGCTTATACCGGTTTCCACCAGTGCAAATCTTGCGACCAATTATGCCATCGGAACCACCAATGTTCCCATCGTCGGATTTGTAAGTGCCGCAGAAGACGGTATGCTCAAACCTTTTGTCGATAAAGAAGTTCAGATTTCCGGCAGACAGTTCAAGGTGGAGAACTGGAAGTCTCCGGTCATCTGGCTGGACGAAATTGACAGAGCAAAATAAATTGATAATGATCCCGCACTTTTCAATGAAGGTCGGGATCAATTTTATATTAAGTTCACTCAAATAAAGGAGATAAAACAAGTTATGGGAAAGACCGTAGCTCAGAAAATTTTTGATGCACACGAAGTTGCCTGTCCGGGCGCCGGTGTGCGGGTGATCTCTCTTGACAGAGTATTCTGCCATGAAATCACAACTCCCATTGCCATCAACGACCTGGTATCCATCGGACGTGACCGCGTGTTCGATCCCGAAAAGATCAAGGCCGTTATCGACCACGTTTCTCCCGCCAAGGACTCCAAGACTGCCGAACAGGGCAAGACGCTCCGTGACTGGGCAAAACGCCATCAGATCAAGGACTTCTTTGATATCGGTTCCAACGGTGTCTGTCATGCGATTTTCCCTGAAAAGGGATTTGTCCGTCCGGGATTTACCATCATCATGGGTGACTCCCATACCTGTACCCACGGTGCTTTCGGTGCTTTTGCCGCCGGTGTCGGTACAACTGACCTTGAAGTCGGTATTTTGAAGGGCGTCTGCGCCATGCGCGAACCCAAGACCATCAAGGTTGTTCTCAACAACAGTCTGCGTCCCGGTGTCTATGCCAAGGATGCCATTTTGCACATCATCTCTCTGCTGACGGTCAACGGCGCAACCGATCAGGTGATCGAATTCACCGGAAACGCTGTTGCGGAACTTTCCATGGAAGGACGTATGACCATCTGCAATATGGCAATCGAAGCCGGTGCCACCTGCGGTATCTGCTATCCGGATATGGTGACGGTGGATTATCTCTGGCCCTTTATTTCCGGTGATTACAAGAGCAAAGAAGAGGCTCTGGCTGATTACTCCCGTTTCCTGCCCGATGCCGATGCGGAATACACCCGTGTTCTGGAAATTGATGCGGCATCCATTGAACCGGTTGCCACGATCAACTACAAGCCCGATCAGGTCAAAACGGTCCGTGAACTTGAGGGAGCAAAAGTCGATCAGGTTTATATCGGCAGCTGTACCAACGGCAGAATCGAAGATTTGCGCGTTGCGGCTCAGGTCATCCGCGGAAAGAAAATCGCTCCGGGTATCCGTGCTATTCTTTCTCCTGCAACGCCTCTGGTTTACAAACAGGCTCTCAAAGAGGGACTTATTGATGACTTTATGGAAGCGGGCTTCTGCGTGACCAACCCCACCTGCGGTGCGTGTCTCGGCATGAGCAACGGCGTGCTTGCCTCCGGTGAAGTCTGTGCCTCAACCACCAACCGCAACTTCAACGGACGTATGGGTAAGGGCGGTATGATCCACCTGATGAGTCCCGCAACTGCCGCCGCAACTGCCGTTGCCGGATACATTGTCAACTCCGAACTTTTCAAATAAGAGAAGGAAAGCTGTTTTAAAATGAAAAACTTTAATGGTAAAATCCTCTTTCTCGACAGATCTGATATCAATACCGACGAGATTATTCCCGCCAAGTATCTGACTGAATCCCGGAAAGCGGCGCTCAAGCCGTACTGCCTTGAAGACCTGATCCTTGACGGATTTGATTCCAAAAAGGATCTGGAAGACAAGAGCGTCATCATCACCCGTGCCAACTTCGGATGCGGTTCCTCACGCGAACACGCGCCCTGGGCTCTGGAATGTAACGGCATCAATCTGGTCATTGCTGAAAACTTTGCCCGTATTTTCCGTCAGAACATGTTCAACTGCGGTATGCTGGCAATCAGCCTTGCTCCCGAAAAGATTGCTGAACTTTTTAACACCTTTGCCGGCAACGAAGCAAATCTTGAAATTGATCTGGATGCCAAACAGTTCACAGTTACCGGCAGCGGCAAAAAGGCTGTTGTTGACTTTGAAATCGGTGATTTCGACCTTGACCTGGTGAAAGCCGGCGGCTGGGTGAGTTACGCCGATGCCAGATATTGATCCAAGCAGAAAAACGAAAGGATTGTTTGTTATGGACAGCAACGTGATTTGTCAGAAGACCGAATCCTGTCAGCAGGGCTGGGAACTTATCAGCAAAAAGGTCCGTTTCTTTGTCACTGAAAACGGCGGACATACTGCGCCGGTGCTTTTTACCGATGACAGCGGCAAAACCATCAGTCCGTATTATGTGACGCCCTGGCAGAATGAGGGCAAAGATCTCTCAGCAGCGCCGGTACTGGCTCCTCTGCGCGGCGACTTTTTCTGCCTGCCTTTCGGCGGTAACGGTGATCCCGTCAACGGCGTTACCTTTCCCTGTCACGGAGAAACAGCAACTGCCAAGTGGGATTTTGTTGATGCTTCCCGCGACGGCAAGCGTGTCAAGATGACTCTTTCTATGAAACTGAGCTTGACTGAGGGAGAAGTTAAAAAGAACATCACGCTTGATGACGATCATGAGGCTGTCTATATTGAACATGTGGTTTCAGGACTTGAGGGAGATTTCCCGATCGGACACCATGCGATTCTGGATTATCCTGCTCCGGGTGAAAAGATGTATCTTGCCGCAGATAAATTTGATCTGGGTATGGTTCACCCCGGCATTTTCTCTGATCCGGTGAACAAGGAGTTCCAGTGCCTGCTGCCCGGCGCGGAGTTTACTGATCTTAAAGCCGTGCCTTCAATGTTCAAAAATCCCGATACCATTGATTGCACGACTTATCCCATGCCGGTCGGTTATACGGATATCTTTGCGATGTTCCGCAAAGCAGTTGACAAGCCTGCCTGGACCGCAGTTGTTTTCCCTGAACGCGGCTACATCTGGTATGCGCTCAAGGACTCCGCCGTTCTTCCGGGAACGGCAATCTGGAACGCCAATCAGGGACGTTACGGCGAACCCTGGAACGGCCGCACCAGCTGTATTGGTATTGAGGACTGCTGTTCATTCTTTGCCGGCGGATACAAGCCCTCTATTGAAGAGAACGAACTGACCGCCCGCGGTTGGAAGAGTGCCTTTACTTTCAGCAAGGATAAGGCTGCTTCTATCAGAACAATTCAGGGTATCGTGCGTATTCCCGAAAACTTCGGACGCGTGGTCAGCACGGTCTTTACCGAAGACGGAATCGAATTCACCGGCTGCAGCGGCATGACAGCGGCTGCCAAAGTGGATTGGAAATTTATCAAGTAAATTTCTAAAAATATAAAATCAAGCGGCGCAACGGTTTTAAACTGCTGCGCCGCTTGATTTTTGACAGCATATTAACGTACTGTTACCATTTTCATCAAATAGGGCTTCAATTCAATGGAATTGCCCTGAACGCCCTTGACGGTAGAGTTTGTTTCAGGGTCATAAATTTCCACTGATTTCCCTGCAGGGACCGGGAAATTCTGTTTTTTGCCACTCTGATTCAGGCAGATTAAGAGTTTTCCGGTTGAATTCAGATAACCGCTGATGACCACTTCGGGATTGCCGCTGCTGATTTTATCAGCGGTCCAGTATCCGGCAAAGCGGGTCGGACGTGCCGCATCACAGAAATCATAAAGTCTGCTCCGGCAGGCATCGATGACATCCTGACGGATGAAAGAGGGATAAAGTCCCAGATTGTGCAGCATGACCAATCCCATTGTGTGACACGCTGTATCATGTTCTTCGCTCAAAGGTTTGCGGTATTGGGGCAGGAACATGTTGACCGTACCGATATTGGAACCGGTCTGCAGACGGAATTCATCCAACGTCATGAATTTCAGATAATAACGGTTCTTTTCCAGAAAATAGCGGAACTGTTCTCCGGTCAGAACAATATCCGAAAAAATCGTTCCGACAGATAGCAGAGAGCCGCCAGCATGAGTGAATGAAAGAGCCTTGGAATTGATTTTGCGCTGCAGAATGTAGATTCTGCGGGCAAATTCTTCTGCTGCCAGAGTTCTGTAAGAGAATTCTCCGTTCCTGTCAATAGCGGCATAGGTTCCAACACCGTCAAAATAAATGCCGTCAAAGGGATATTTCCGCAGGAAACTGTTGAGATGCCAGAGATAAAGATCCTGCCAGGAACGGTGTATCACATCCACATTATACATCGCTTCCGGATAGAAGTTCGTGTTAGGCGGATAACAACGTTCAGGGCGGATACGCCAGGTGTCAAAGAAATAGTCAAATTGCGGCAGATCTGCCATCACGAAAAACGGAATCTGATAAATGAATGCCAGTTTTTTTCCCGCATGCGACTGTTGCACAAAGCTTTCAAGCGGAGCAGGTTTCTTGGGAGCGATCGGAAAACCGCAGTAGGGCAGGTAATCGGGAACCGACCACATCAGTTCCATGTTGGAATATTTTCCGGCGCGGAAACGGATTCTTTCGCCACCGGCAAGAGAGGCGGGACGAACCGGGGTGGAACCGAGCATAAACTCCACATCATAATTTTTTCCCGGCTCAAGTGTCAGAGGCTGATTGACCAGTACGGTTTTGAATTCTCCGTCAAAAGTCATTTCGTGACAATTTTTTGAGTGCTTTTCAACAGCCGGATAAAATTTGTTGAACATAGAATACACGCCGAGGTTTTCATTGCCGCACCAGATCGTTGGAACCAGTTTGTTGTGACGGAAAACTTTTTCTTTACGCAAAGACATTGTGCATTTGTTACTGAAAGCCTGCAGCATCAGCTGCAGATAATCGGTACAGACCGGGGAGTAAGATAATGTCAAATCTTTTATAACAGTTTTCTTCAAGGCTTTTAATCTGATTTTATACCGGATACCGCCGTAAAATGTCACATAAGCATTGACTGATATATGATAGTTTTTATCCGAAAGACTGGTGGTGTATTCTGCGTGATTCGGAGTCTGTTTGACTGTGATCTTTGCAGGGGGCAGGGCAAACAGATCTTTTCCGTCGAGCCTGAGCTGAATCGGAGCTTTCAGCAGTTGTTTCTGACCGATTTTGATGTTTCCAAGCGCCAGTTGGGGAGTCAGTTCGATTTCAGGATTCCAGGTACGGATACAACGTTCTGCAGGATAAGACAGCTGTTTCCAGGGGGAGGGGGGCATGGCGTTTTCAGGCAGTTCGCCCAATCCTTTGTTTTCCCAGGGGCGGTTGTTATAGTTGTGTATTGTTTTAACAGTGCGGCAGGTTTTGCCATTGCTGTCCCGTCCGTTTATTTCGATGTTAAATTTTCCGTCGGGGAGTTTTGCAAGATCCAAAGTGAATTTTTTATTTTTGTCAAGAATTATGAGATGCTTTTTATTCTGAGAATCCGTTGCCTGAGCAGAAAAAAACACGTTTTCTCCCATTCCGAAAACTGAAAGAACACCGAATAACTGTCGTTTTGCCGCATCTACAGTCGTATTCAATGTCAATGCCGGTCCCTGAGGTTCAAGGGTCAGACGGTTGAAAAAGACAGTTTGGTTTTTGGGTGCCCGGACAAAGACCATACGCATATCCATAAAAACAGCACCGGCTGGAGGCTGGAATACTGTTGAGAGTTCCTTCCAGTCTTTGGAGTGAGCCAGAGTATGGCTGACCGGTTTGGTAAAGAATTTTCCTTGAGCATTGCGGAAAGCAACATTAAGAACGACACTTCTGGTAACAGGTTTTTGTTCAGGAACATAGTAAAGACTTGCCTTATACATTTCTCCC
Source organism: Lentisphaerota bacterium (assembly GCA_015061725.1). Lineage (GTDB taxonomy): Bacteria > Verrucomicrobiota > Lentisphaeria > Victivallales > Victivallaceae > UBA1784. The sequence continues at coordinate 3,707 of SUVX01000017.1, read as the reverse complement.
GGTTTGATACGGACATTGAAGATCCGCCAGGGGAAGGTGGTGATTTCCCCTGTACCGACGGATTTCAGAGATGCTTCTCCGAATTTTGATCTATGCCAGTTCAGATAGAGTTCAGAATTATCACCGGGCAGGAACTTTTCATCTTCTGCTTTTCTCCGGCTCCAGCGGTCAAACTGGGGCAGGGTAAAACGGTCAGGAAAGAATTTTTCATAGCTCTCCGGAGTTGTGATACGGATGTTGTCAATAACCAATTCCGCTCCCGGCTTTTTGTTTTTCAGCGGAATGAATCTCAAACGCAGAGATGCTGTCTTTGCCGGAGTACCGGGCAGGAACATTTCGCAGCGTCCCCAACCGTTATCCCAGCGGCCGATGGCGCTGGAAGTTGCTCTGATGACTCTGCCTGCGGCATCCAGACACTGGATCTCCGCCCGCAGTGAACCGAAAGCGGAGTTGTGATGATAGTTGAACGTAACGCCCAGATTTTTCTTCGGAGTGAATTTGGAACAAGTCAATTCAAAAGGCTTTTTATCCGTTTTTAACAGCAGAGCCCGCGGAGGAGAGTAACTTTTCTTTTCTGTCAGTTCAAAAGGCTGGGGAACTGTAGTCCCTGCTGTATCAAAATCCATAAAAATATCCGCTGCCCCAACGGAAGCCATAGTGCATAAGGCAATTATTTTTGCAAAATTTTTCATATTCATCCTTCAGTAGATTATTTTGAAATATTTTTCCACTCAACTGCAATGACTGCGTATCCGGAAAATTCCGGTACTGTGATGCGTAAGTATTTGTCTTCAACGGTAAACGGCAACATTTTCTCCCGTTCGGGGGAGAGATAAACTCTTTCTGGAATATTTCCGTCACGCCGCAGTTTGACAACTGCATTATGCACCGGGATTGCACAATCTACCACATCAAAACATTCGCCCCGCCGTTCCGGGATGTAACTGAGAAGGTGAATGATACTTCTGCCAGGCTGTTCTGTCACAGTTGTTTTGACCCATTGCGGGAGTTTTGTTGTATCTGTCAACGGTTCCGGCAGCAATTCCAGCAGTGCACCGCGCAGAAGGTCACGGAACGGCAGCTGGGCGAAGTGGAAATAATCTGCAAGAAGCGGGATCGCACAGTAGATGCATTGTCCTGTCTTGGCCATGACAACACCTTCGTCACCGCCGCCCGGAGGAAGGTAAATATGTTGAGAATCAAGCTGCTGCGGAAGTTCAAATACGGCGGCTTCCCCCCTTGCAAGGATCTTACTGCCCGGAACGGGAGTATAGACGGCTCCGCCTGAGTAGGAGGCGATGGGCATATCCGGAAATCCGGGAAGATTTGACCTGATAAAGTGTCCCTTTTCGGACAGTGTTTTTCTTGACAGCACGCCCAGTTCAGGTATGGCAGATTTTTCTTCATCCGGCAGCATACCTGAACAGCCTGTGGCAATAACGGCGCCGCCGTCTGCGATAAATTTACGGATCACCTGCGCCTGTTCCTCTGTCAGTCTTACGTTATCCGCAAGGATGAGCAAACGACAGCCGGAGGGGATCGGCATTTCAGGAGTGATGATATTGAACTGCATGCCCAATTCCTGAAGAATACGGCTGGCTCCATAGGCGCTTGCCATATTTTCAGGCGTGTTTTCCTTCAGATTTTTACCGGGGATCATTGCTGAAATTTCCGTTTTCGGCACAGCTCCGCGGCAAAGAGCGCTGTGGGGGCGTAAGTGATCGTAAACATCTGCGATCAGGTTTATGACAGCTTTATTCAGAGCCAGGGTTGGATGCAGATGTGTTCCAACCGTCACCCGCAGTCCGTGCGCCAGGGCAGAGGCGCAGTCATAGGTCAGAGAAGAAACGTTCCGCAGACCACCGAAGTCACCCCAGCTGCGGTGGAAACGTCCGCTCATTCCGAATACCGGACGGTCAAAGTTGCGCAGATACCTTGCCAGCATCGGGAAAGAATCATAACTCCAGCCGCCGTTGGGCAGACACTCCAGTTCCAGATAGTTGGAGTCATCAAGCTGATCTTCAGCCGGCATGCTGTTGAAATAGATCATGGCATCCGGACGGTGTTTTCTAACGGCGGCAGATACCCGGGAGATGATTTGTTTCCGGCTTTCCTGTGGAGAAAGATTTTTTTCTCTGCAATAACTGCAGGTGCATTCCGGCGCAAAAACGCAATCAAAGAACATACCGGTCACATCGTAATTCTGTACGATTTCTTCCGTCATTGCACACAAGTGATCGGCATATTTGCTGTTGACACACATCAGGGGACCATAGTCAACTCCTTCCGGCGGAACGACCCGCCAGTCAGAATGTTGAAGCCACTCTTCAACGCTGATGCCGATATTGACATAACCGCTGATGAAAATGCCCGCTTCTCTGCAACTGGAAACGATTTTTCCGAAAGGATCATCATCAACGGTTCCGGGGTGCGGAATTCCCATTGTAGTTTTGTAATAGGAAAAACCCTGATTGCACCGGGCGGGGATGGTCAGAAAATCGATGCCGCAGCGGCGCAAAGCGGCAATAAACAGTGGAATATCAAGAGCTGCGCCGATATTTTTGCAGTCCCGCATCGTGTGAAAATCACAGAAGAGTCCCCATTCCGGAAAATCCGGAGATGATTTTTTTTCTGCGATATATGGTTGTGACATTTTATAATCCCTCACTTTTTCAGTTTATATATTTTCTGATAACTCTGGGACTGGTACAGCGTTTTGACTGAACCATCCAGCATGGTATTGTTTCCGTAAGTGCCTTTGCCGTGTCCGACCTGAATAGAGCCGTTGAATCCGGTATCTCCGTTTGATTCAAGACGGGAGGGCGTAAGATAGATACGGTTGCTGACATATTGACGTTCCGAGATACAGGGGGTGGTGGAGGGCTGTTTTGCCATCATCAGCTTTTTGCCTACATAGGCTTCTGAACCATTTGTCTGAGTTTCGGCGCACAAGCCGTTGTAGGCATAATTGCTGCCGCCATAAGCTGTGACTGCAGCCAGACTTCCGTCTCCGGTTCCGCTGATGTTGGGTGCAAGAGTCGCTGCAGGACAGCTGACTGCTTTTTCATTCTGAAGATACATAAGAAGCTGATTGAGCCACCAGAAATTTTTCTCTCCTTTATTCCAGCCGAGCCAGCCGCCCTGATAGTAGATGGAGCCTCCGTAGCTGGCACCGCCGACGGTCCATTTCCCGGGATTGTTAGGGCAGTTGGGCAGATAATCACTGTAATCTCCGGAATAACTCATTACGGCAGTACCCAGCTGTTTGAGGTTGCTGGTACAGTTGGATTCTCTTGCTTTTTCCCGTGCCTGTTGCAGTGCGGGCATCAGCATCGCTGCCAGGATTGCAATGATCGCGATCACGACCAAAAGTTCAATCAGCGTGAACGCTGATTGAGTGAAGATGTGAAGGTGTGAAGAGTTTGCCTGCGGCAAACGTGAAGTGCGCCCTGACGGGCGTAAGGATGTGCAGTTTTTATGAATTTTTTTGAGGCAATACAACGGTAACACACCTATTTGACAAGTAGCACTCACCAGCAGTTCTATGAGAGTAAAGGGGTGTGATGCGAGGGGACAAGCAAACTTTTTTTCACGGGAAAAAGCCGAACGTCGGCACCGAAGTTTTCTTTTCCTATTCCCGTTCTCCTCCATAGCCTTGGCGCAGGAGGACTTTTCTTTCAAAAAAAGCGGGGTATTTTGTTGTTGGG
>SUVX01000016.1 GCA_015061725.1 Lentisphaerota bacterium | reverse complement strand
CACCCGCCCATGGGCGGGTGAAGCAGTGCTGCTTCACCCGCCCATGGGCGGCAGTTTCAATTTTTCTGTCAATCATGATAACGTCTCCTTTTTTTTGCGAACTTGTTATAGGTGGTTTTCAAACTTTAAAATTTTCATTCATCATACCTTCAAGACGGACGCTTGCGGTACTGTCGTTTTCAAGAATATGATACGGCAGTTCAATAAAGGGGGCTTTTCCGGGATTTTCCTGCAGATACTCCAGCAGAGAAAGCACCGTCTGTCCGAAAAGCGGAGAATTCAGCTGCACCGCTGAAAGCGTGGGCGTCAAAAGATCGGAACCCATGCCGAAAGAAAGCACCGCCACATCCTGCGGGATTTTTTTTCCCATCTCATGCAGAACATGATACAATTCAGCGGCAAAATGATCAGAGTAACAATAAACCGCATCAGGCGCCTTTTCTTCAATCAAAGTACGGAGCCGTCCTGCGTAATCATCCTCTTTTGTTGATATATTGCAAATCATTTCAGCCGCCTCTGTATAGCCCCGCTGCTTCAAAAAATCTTCAAAGGCATCGCGGTCAAACCCCAGACGCTGAAAATTGCGTTTGTCATAGCTGAAAAGCGTTGCAATACGGCGGAATCCCAATTTTGCAAGATATTCAAACCCGGCAATCCACGCTCCGCGGATATTCGGTCCGACACTTGCAAAACGGTCGGTAATGTTGTTGTTTTCATCTTCACGGATATAAACGGCAGGGACTCCGCTTTCTTCAAGAACCTGCAAAAACGGTTCATCTCCACGCATTGCCGCACCGAAAAAAACCACGCCGAAATAGCGTTCAGAGATTTTTTCAGCATCCTGAAGAAAATAAAGACTGCTGCTGTCACAGGGGATGTTCCGTTCACGGCAGAGAGCAGTCAACTGTTCGATTTCCAACTCCGCACGCAAAGCGATTTTTGAATTTGAAAACATTGATCTGTTGGCGGCAATCAGAAGTCTTTTTTCAGTTCTGTTTCTGACGATCCGGGTGCCGTAATAATGGGAACGGGTGATGTAACCCTCTTTTTCCAATCGCTTGAATGCACTGCGCAGGGTGACACGGGCAATGCCCAGCTGCCGGCAGAACTCGGGCTCCGCCGGAAAATGATCTTCAAGAACTTCATCGTTCAAAATCATTTCAAGAATACGCCGGTAGGCATAATCTTTTTTTAATTCGCCCTGTTGATTCATTAAAAACAACTCCGATATTGTTTCATATTGCAAATTTAAATGGGACAACCTGTTTTGTCAAGAGCAGACAACTTAATTTTCACACCGCATAAAGTTTAAATACTGTTCCGCAAGTGCCCTGACTGCTTTCACACTCCACCGGTTCCATACGCACCAATTTTTCATTGACCAATTGTTCCAGAACCCTGTAAGCCGTTCCCGCACGATAGCAGAGTTTATCCTGCGGCAGCAGCGGTTTCAAAACACGGTCAGTCACATTCCCCAGCAGCAAACCCGGATTATTTTTGATGCACTCAAGAGAAAGAGAAAGCATCTTTTCAGGCATCTTCATATCCGTTTCATAACGCGGATGCAGTTTTTCAATGCAAATACTGTCAGGCGTAACAATTCCGACACTGTTGCAGGGCAGTTCCATACCGTTTTTTGACGGCAGTCCGAGCGTGGTAATAGAAAGAAAAGTTCCGTCCGCCTCCTGCTGATAAACCAAATGCTGATTGGCGTTTGAAAAAGCAATCACGCCGGGACAATCAGCAAACAGAAACAGCGATGCCGCTTCATTTGTCAAAACCTGCTGAACCTGTTTGACCGCCTCAAAGGGATCGTTGAGTTTTTCATAATAATACTCCACCGCCTGAACAGCCACTTCGGCACTGTGAACCTGTCCGCCGTCAGAAAGTACGGGGTAACGCTTGGGCAAATCAAAAATGCCGCTTGAAAAAACTTTGCCTTTTTCAAGCATTTCATTGCCCCACTTTTCAAACTTGGGATTGGATTCCCCGGCAAAAAGTCCGCCGCAGCCCTGAGAAATGATTGCAACTTTTCCGGAAGAACCGACAAAGGGGTGTCCCCAGCGTTCATCGCCGCCGCTGTTGGTACGGCTATGGATCAATCCGGAAAAACCGGGAAAATCTTTTGCGGAATACTTTTCCTGCCAGACACGCAGATTGCCGAGGACTTTACCCATACGCAAAACGCCGTTGTCATTGGTCACAAGTCCGGTATAAAATCCGCCCCAGATTCCCTCGATTCTGCCGAGGGAATCAATCAGAAAGGGGGCGGCACTCTTTTTTCCGGTATAAGCACTCCAGACACACATTTTCCGGAATTCTCCTTTTACTTCAAATAAGTGATCTGTTCAGGCTGTCCGGTTTGAGCCGAACGCAGAGCAGCTTCGGCAAATGCAACCGTTGCCGTTCCCTGAAAAACATCCGTCGGACACTGTTTGTTTTCTTTCAGACAATCCACAAAGTCCTTGAGTTCACTTGAAACGTTGTGGCTGGCGATGTTGACAGGCAGCGTATTGAATTCCAGAGAGCCTGCGGCTTCGCGCAAGTCCTCTTCGGCAATCTGAATGGAGGGACTCTTATTGTCACAGATGATCGTGCCTTTGGTTCCGTACAAAACGGTCCGCATGGTGTAGGGACGTTTCACGCCGACTGAAACAAAAACCCGTCCGATCACGCCGTTGGGGAACTTGGCAACCGCCACCCCGGTATCACAGGTGGGCCAGTCAGGCAGCAGTTTGTGGTTCATATAAGCAAAGACCTCAGTGGGGTCGCCTGCAAGATAGCGGGTCAAATCAAGGGCATGACAGCCGCCGCCCAAAAATCCTTCGCGCTTGACGGCGGGATCTTTGCGCCAATTCTGAAATCCGGGACAAAGTGCATAATCGTGAGCATATTCGCTCTCAATGTAGGCAAGTTCGCCGATTCTGCCGGAATCCAGAAGTTGTTTGGCAAGGCGGAATCCGGGTGCGTAACGGCAGACCTGTCCGGTCATAAAGAATTTACCGGTGCGTTTGACAGCATCAATGATTTTTTTGCAGTCTTCAACCGTCGGGGCAAGAGGCTTTTCACAGATGACGTGTTTGCCCGCTTCCATTGCGGCAATGGACTGCTCCGCATGAAAGTGATCGGGGGAAGCAACAACAACAATATCCACATCTGAAGCACAGACTTCTTCCATACTCTTTGCCATCGGGATATTATTGGATTCATACCAGTTGCGCAGAATCAGATCATTGGTATCATAATTTTTATCATACACAAGCGCAAGAACGGTATCCGGATTATTGAATGCGGCTCTCGCCCAGGCGTCTCCCATACGCAGACCGATTACAGCAACTTTATACTTTTTCATAAAAATTTTCTCCTTGAAATATTATAAACCCATTTGTTTTAAATGTTCTCGCAATGCCGCAAAAGAACAATGCGATTCTCTTCTTGCACAAGGCAGCACACCTGTTCTGAGGAACCGGACGGCTGCGCGTTCGTTGAGCAGCCCCTGAGCATTGACAAACTGTCCCTGCCAGCCCAAAGTCGGACCGAAATCCATGGTATCCGCAAGATTCTTCTGCCATTCATCCGGGAAGAAACGCAAAAACGGATAGGCATCATTGAGCCATGTTGCCGTATAAATCGTATCGCAGTTATGTTCTTTTTCGGCTTTATCCATCACATAACGCAAATTTTCCGCCACATATCCGGCATCAGCCAGAAATGAATCGGGCATTTTTGCATTGCGGATGTGGATATAGCACCAGTTATTCTGCAATAAATTATATCTGAAAGGACGCCCCGGTTCAAACTCTGGATTATCAAGAGTGACGGGGTACTTATGTTCTTCAACAAACTGCATGACTTCAGGCAGAAGAACATTCATCTGCTCTTTTTCAGTTACTTCATCCGCCATTTTACGCGCTTTCAAAAAAACTTCAGCCTGATTGGTTCCAAGCAGAGTATGCAGATAGGAACGCTCTTCAAGACACTTGCCGCGCGAAAGTTCCGGATGACGTGCGTTCTGATCCCATGCGACATCAAGCGCAAACTGCCAGCACTTTTTGATGTTCTCTCTGAAAATATCAAGTGCAATCATTTTTCACCTCAGATAAATTGAATGAATCCGTTAGAATCGTACTCCAGACGGAGCTGGCGTGCTTCAGCAGCAGAAATATCAGAGGCAATACACAAAGCATTGCTCAGGTATCCGGCATAAGCATCCTGATTCGGACGGTATGTGCGGTCCTTCATCATTTTGAGCAGTTCAAGAGCGTGTCTGGTATCGCCGCCGTTGTGTCCGGAGTTGACGACAGGGATATCCATGATTTCAGTTTCTCCCGTAGCCGTATCGCAGACACCGATTTGGTTCTGATCAATGTTGCCCCAGAGTCTGCCGGCAGTTCCGATGATGTGCAGATTGCGTCCGGCACGTTCACCGCGGCAGTTGAAAGCCAGAGTAAAATTGACAAGCACGCCGTTGGAATAAAGAATTGAAACAACCTGATTATCGGAAATATCCTTGTCGATATTATAGATACAGCGGTCCATTTCATCGTGGAGCGTTTTCTGCAAGTGGGCATCTCCGGCAGCTTCGCTGAAGGGCGGCTCCTTGTAGTAAAGACAACTGTCCTTGAGCTGACAGTTGAGACACTCCTGCGGCAGACTCGGATTGGGTCTGAAAATCATGCTGCCGCCGAAAGAGTTGATGGCAACGGGACGTCCGCCGGCAAACCAGTTGATAAGATCCATATCGTGACTGCATTTTTCCATCATAGTTCCGCCCGAAAGGGCTGTAAAACGCCGCCAGGGTGAACGGGAAATCACCGAAGAAATGCCCGGTGTCACCAATTCATCTGCCTGAATGGAAATGATCCTGCCGATCCTGCCGGAGTCAATGATTTCACGCACCTTGTGATAAAAAGGCGTTGAACGCAGCACAAATCCGATCAACAGCTGAGGACGGTATTCCCGCACGATATCCAGCAGGAACTCTGAATCCTTCATCGTCGTCGTCAGCGGCTTTTCAAGCGCAAGCGGAATACCCCGTTTCATAATTTCCGCAGCCGGCTGATGATGCAGATAGTTGGGCGTTGCAATCACAGCGCCGTCAAGCTCTTTTTCGTTATCGCACAAATCTTTCCAGTCTGAATAAATGCGGATATCCTCTTCTTTGACAGAGGTGAAACTTAACATCGTCCGCAAATGGTTGATGTCCGGATCGGCACAGGCGACCAGTTCCACTTCTTCGTGATTGGCGAGAGTCATGGCATAGGGAACGCTCCGCGCACCGCAGCCGATGATGGCGATTTTAAACTTTTTCTTTTCCATAAAAATAATTCAACCTTTTATTTCAACCCCATCCATGAAGCGACGGTGCCGCCCAGGATGTTTTCTTTGTCTTCACCGGTGATCTGATTGAGGAGCAAATGCATTGAATACGCCTGAAAAGCCTCTGTCTGAATAACAGGTATCTTGATATAAGAGTCAGAACCGAACACCATTTTTCTGAAATATTTTCCCTCTTTATCGCGCGAAAAGACAGATGGTTTGAGCAAATCAGCAAGATCCTTTGAAGAAAGATCAAGAAATGCCCCCGTCCCCGCCAGATCAAAATAGAGATTATCATGCAGTTTGACCAGTTCCGCCGCCTGCGTGCGGTAAACGGCTGTCCCCAAGTGCGCCATCACCAGATTCAATTTCTGGAAAGAACGGGCAATGGCATCCAATCTCAAGGGCGACATATTTTCAAGAACCGGACGGCGGTACTTGATATCCGCACTGTTGGGACGGTAGGCACCGGTATGAAAAAGCGCAGGTATCCTGAGTTTTTCCAATTCCTCATAAACAGGCATATAAAGTTCGTGGTCATAGCCGTAATACGGATAGATGAACTTGAATCCTTTGACACCCATATCCACATATTTGCGGATAAGGGAAACATCAGGAGCAGAATCCCACAAGTCGATTTTTGCCAGCGGAACCAGATTATTCGGATACGCCTTACAGATTTTGACAACTTCTTCATTGGGCAGATAATCGTGTCCGCCGTAGTGAAGTCCGCCGCTCAACGCAGTCATGATGTTGTTTTTTTCGCTGTTTTCAACAAATGCCCGCAATTCAGCCGGATCATCGGAATTGCAATGTGCATGAAAATCAAGATACATTTTTAAAGCTCCACAAGGAAAAGTTTGCCGCGGTCAGACTTGAAGTTGAACGAAAATCCTTTTCCCTTAACAGGAACACTCTTTCCGGTGGAGCACTCAATCACTTTTTTGGGCGCAGTCGGGAATGTTACACTTTCCTGTTTGCCGACGGGGTTGGCATAGTTCGCCGCATACAGCAGAACTTTTTTGCCGAGAGAAAGAGCCTTCAAGCGCAGGTAGGGCGCACCGCCTTTGACGGCAGTATATTTTTTACCGTCCACAAAGAAGTCCTCGTAAGGACCGGCAACGCGGATGGCTTCGGTCACAGGCGCAAGAGTCGGTGCATTAAAGAGCGTGGCTCCGGCATAGAAGATGATCAGTTTGGGTTTCTGCATGAGCGTATCCCACACCTGATATTTGAGCATGACTTTGTCTTCGGGAGAAGTTTCAGTACCGTAACCGCCGGCAAGCAGAATCGGCACAGTGTTGTTTTTTCCGAGATAGTTGTTGTAAAGCTCCATCTTGTCCCCCGGAGTGGCACTTTCACGCACGCCCTTGTAGGTATAGGACATCATCTGAATCAAATCACAGTATTTATTGATGAGGCGATAGTCCAGATAGTTGCTCTCTTTGACCGTTTCAGCCGTACAAGGGGTGCCGTCAGGCAGATAGAGAGGACCCTGAATACAGGTGAGTAGACGGGGTTTGAGATGTGCCGGGTACTTGCCTTTGAACTGCGCCAGGCCTTCGTCAAAGGCTTTGCGGTAAAGACTGTACCAATAGGCAAGACGCGAACACTTGAAGTCCACCCAGTGATCGTACATCTTGCGGTCGGTCTTCTTGTTGCGGACGATTTCGACCGGGTCTTTATAAGCAACGCCCTTGCGGTTCTTTGCCAGCCATTCACGGAAGAGAGCTTTTACTTCCGGAGAATAATCAATGATATCCCAGAGAACATTGGTCATTTCATCATCGTATTCGACTGTCACTCCGGTCGCTGCCGCAAGACGTGTGCGTTCAAGAGTGCCGCGGATGGGTTCATCATTCTCATCCATGGCAAGAGAGAGGATTTTAGTTCCGTGTCCGCTGACACCATTGAGCAGCTGTTTACCGTCGATGCCTGTGGCAATATGTTTTTTGGTAAATCCGCGGTACTGTTCAACAACGACGGTGATCATAAAGTTGTTGGCGTATGCCTTATCGCGGAATCCTGCAAAGAAATCCTTGTCAGTCCAGGGTTCAAACCAACAGCCCATGTAGTTGAGTCCCGCAGCTTTCATGTTGGTAAAGACGTTGGGATAAGAACGGTACATCATATAGAAAGGCACATAACTCGGACCCACATAAATCCTTTTAAAGGGCTTTGCCGGTTTGATGGCAACGTGTTTGAGGACAATGGATTCTTTCATCTGCTTTTCGCCGTTGCTCTCAAGATAGTATTCACACAAGGTATCTTTATATTTGCGGAACGCATTTTTATCAGCTTTGACAAAAACCAGATACTGATTGCCTGAAAGGAAATAAAGTTCTGCCTGATAATCGTTGAATTTTTTACCACCGGCAACTCTTGAACCGGTCTTTTTCCAGGTCAGGAACTTTTTGCCCCAGCGGGAGGGACGGTTCCAGTCGGTTCCCGCCCAGTGAGAAGTCACGCCTTCAACTTTGACGTAATCCGGCAGAGAGAAGTGGAAGATTCCGGGTTTCTGATTATTGGGAATAATCTTGTTTTTTCCGCCGATACGGAAAGATATCGGCAGCGTGATGGTATCAGAAATACCCTCATTGACATACTCGGCCTTGATCATATTGGTCGTGGTAATATCCTGGAACGGCGCCTGTTTCATGCTTCTGGCTTCATATTTGACAGGCGCATATTTGCTGTCATCAGTCAAGAGCAGAGCGTCAACAAACATGCGTTTTTTGGGAGAAAGTTCAATTCTCTGTGCGCCGCCGGTGGTGGTGAACTTGCCGCAAAGCACCCAGGTATAAACGCCGGGTCCGGCATATTCGCCTTTTTTATTGGTCTTTTCATTGGCGGGCGTATCCACAAAACTCATGAAACGGTCATTGCGGTAAATCATGATACGGGGAGAACCGAGATATCCGTAAACTCTCGCCCAGAGATACCAGGTGCGGGGTTTGGAAAACAGCGTGACCGGGTCAGTCACAGGCGGAATCTGGAAATTCCAGACAAGTTTCTTTCCTTCTTTGAAAGCAACGCCGCCCTTGCCGGAAAAGTAATCGGCAGAAATATTGGCGCCCCAGTTGTTGCAGGGCTGAATCTTTTCAAGATTTTCAGCCTCTCTCCACGCAAAAGTGCAGTTGGCATCAGGTTTGTTTGAGGGCATTTCAACTTTAAGAGAAAAATTGCGCCAGCTGACTTCTCCCTGACACACCCAGTTTGAGGCATTGACAGAAAAAGTTTCAACATCATAACGGGCACGCTGGGTCACAGAAAACTTCGTCCATTTGTCGGAAGGTTTGAGATTGGCGTTGATCCAGAAACTGGGCTGAGAACTGTTGTATGCTTTATGACGGTACTGGGAAGAAACAAAAACACTTCCGCCCTTGCCGAAAACAATGGTTCCGGTGCGGTACTCTCCTGAAAGCGTGATTTTCGCCCCTGCGGGAATTTTAACTCTTTTGGCGAACTGTATGGAAGCGCGTCCGTTTTTTGAAGTGGTTTTGACTGTTACATAAGCCGGTTCCTTCCCTTTGGCGGGAACCAGTTTAAATTGCGGTTTGGTCGGATTTGTCCTGAAACTCCATCCGGCGGGAACGCCTCTGATTACTTTGGAAAAATCCCGGTTGGTAATCAACTCTTTACTCTCTGCCAGCAGCGGCAGCAGCCCCATTGCCAAGACGGCAAACAACTTCTGATACTTCATTTGTTATCCTTTCTTTCAGGTTGAAAAAATGAGTTTATTTCTTTGGAGTACGTTATTATTATAGACAGAACAACGCTCTTTGTCAACATGAAACAACCTGTTTTTCCTTATTTTTTGCATTTTTTACTGGAAGAATCCGCAGAAAAAATGTATATTAATGGGAAATGTGTCAACCTGTCAAAAAAATGGAGTTTTGGGTAATTATGCAAACCGATCTTGAAATTTCGCAGAATGCAGTCAAAAAAAATATCCTTGAAATAGCGGAATCCGTCGGAATCCCCGCAGATTTTGTTGAATCCTACGGCAGAGAAAAAGCAAAAATCTCCCTTGAAGCTTTTAACGGCAAATCTCCTGACGCAAAACTCATTCTCGTTACCGCCATCAATCCCACCAAGGCGGGAGAAGGCAAAACCACCTGCGCCATCGGTCTGGCTGACAGTCTTGCCGCCATCGGCAAAAAAACAATTCTTGCCCTGCGTGAACCCTCCCTCGGTCCGGTCTTCGGACTCAAGGGCGGCGCAACCGGCGGCGGACACGCTCAGGTCGTCCCGATGGAGGATATCAATCTTCATTTCACCGGAGATTTGCACGCCATCACCACCGCCAACAACCTGATTGCCGCCTGCATTGACAATCACATCCACTTCGGCAACGCCCTCGGCATTGAAAAAGTCACGTTCAAGCGTTGTCTGGATATCAGTGACAGAATGCTCCGCGATGTATCCACACGTTTCAAAGATGAAACAAGAAACGACTCTTTCAATATTACCGTTGCTTCTGAAATCATGGCGGTATTCTGCCTTTCCTCTGATTTGGATGATCTCCGTAAACGCATCGGCAGAATCGTCATCGGAACAAACAAAGAAGGAACTCCTGTTACTGTTGAACAGCTCGGAATCACCGGCTCTCTGATCGCTCTGCTCAAAGATGCCCTCAAACCCAACCTCGTCCAGACGGTGTACCATACGCCTGCCTTTATTCACGGCGGACCTTTTGCCAATATCGCCCACGGCTGCAACTCCATCATCGCAACAAAAATGGCAATGTGTTACGCCGACTATGTTGTGACCGAAGCCGGATTCGGTGCCGACCTCGGCGCAGAAAAGTTTGTGGATATCAAATGCCGTACCGCCGGAATCGCTCCCGATGCCATCGTCGTTGTCGCAACCTTGCGTGCGCTTAAAATGCACGGCGGTCAGGAAAAGAAAGATCTTTCTCAAAACTCCCCCGCAGCCGTCCGCGCGGGATTTGCAAATCTTGCGACCCATGTCCGCCACATGAAAAACAACTTCGGTTACGCCGTTCCCGTCCGTGCCGCACTGAATTTGTTTCCCACGGATACCGATGAAGAAATCGCAGCTTTCCGCGCCCTCTGTGAAGAAAATGATATCGCTTTTGATATCATCACTTCTCACCGCGACGGCAATCAGGGCGCGATCTCCCTTGCTGAAAACGCAGCTTCTGATATTGAAAAAGCAGCTGTCGCCTGCGATAAAAAGGCGTTCCCCTCTTATGATCTTGCCAACGGACTTGAAAAGAATATCCGTATCATCTGCAAAAAGTTCTACGAAGCTGAAAATATCGTCTTCTCAGAAAAGGCACTCGCCCGTCTGAATGAACTGATTGCCCTCGGATACAATAATATTCCCGTTTGCATGGCAAAGACGCCCTATGCCCTCAATGACGGCAGCGAAGATAAAAATACCGTCCACATTCAGGATATCGCGCTTTCAGCCGGTGCCGGTTTCGCCGTCATCCTCACAGGTGATATCATGACCATGCCCGGACTCCCCAGAGTCCCCCAGGCGCAACTCATTGATTTCGTCAACGGCAAAATCACCGGACTTATCTGAAACACTTTGTTCTCAACATGGGCAGATGTTTTCCTCCCCGGGAATCATCTGCCCTTTTTGTTGAGAAAAACAGAATATTTGCAAAGACAGCTGATTCGGCACTTGATTTTTTCTTTTTCTCTCTTATTATGGATAACAGAACAGGTTCTGTTTGTAAGCACCTGATAAAGAAGAAGGAGAAAAAGAGAAATGAGAAGCATCGCCACACTTCAACTGCAGTATGCCCACCGCTTTTACAATTTTAAAGGTGAAGCGCAATATCTGCACGGACACTCAGGAATCCTGACCATCGAAGTTGAGGACAGTATCAACATGGGAGTCAATATGATTTTTCCCTGCAACGAAATCCAGAAAACCGCCTGGCATGTTTTGCAGAACTTTGACCATGCCCTCATTTTAAGAGAAGATGATCCCCTGCTTCCGGCAATTCTCGGGGTCTACGAAAAACAGGGCATCCGCAACGGTGCGCCCACCAACAAAATGCTTGGTCCCGCCTTCAAAACAGAACTGGCAACGGCTCATCCGGAATGCCGTCTGGTCGTCACAAAGGAAACTATGACTGCCGAAGGAATGATAAAAATCGTCCACCATCTGCTCAAAGATAAACTCAATATCGTGAAACTCACCTTTGTCAGCGGCGTCAATACCGCCTCTGCGGAGTTCACGCCGGAGGGAACCATCGACCGTTGTCCCTGCTGCGGTATTGCATTCAATGCCGATGGCGTCTGCCCCAAGTGCGGCTGCAGAAAGAAATAATTTCCGAAAAATTTCCGGGCGGCACTTTTTAAATGGTGCTTGCCCGGATATATTCCACAAGATTTTCAAAATCAAAACATTCCACATAAAGAATGTCAAGAGACGGAATCTGGGCAAAAGCATAAAGCACCTTTTTTCCATCGCTTTCCCAAACAAGAGAACCGTATTTCTGACGGAACATCCGTCTGAAGAGAAATTCATCCGGGAACCGGAGTTTTTCTTCAGCCGAATCATTTGTATCAAATACAACATTCCCCTCTGAGTTGACCAGTATTTTAGACAGCACAAAACGGCTGAGACGGCCGTTGGGCTGCAGCATTTTTTCAGCCAGACGGCTCAGGGAAAAGTCAATAGCCGCAACACCGAGAAACTTGCCGCGCATACCTTTAACAGCAACAGCACAGGTTGTTATCAATTCACGGGTACTCCCGATATCACGGTAAGGCGCAGTCCAGACAGGACGCCCGTCTTTATAGCGCGCCTCTTTGTACCAGTTTCTGTTCGGCGGGAAATAATCTTCCGGGAAATCAATCATGCCGGGGTAGACGGCAAACAAACCGCTTTCCAATGCAAAATAAACAGTCCGGATACTGCTGCCGTTTTGCCGCAAATGTGCAGTTATCCGGCTCATATCGCCCTCTTCATTCACAAGATCAAAAAGCATTTTCCGCATAAAACCCGCCGTATTGGCAAAATAGATGTATTGTTCAAAATTCAACTTGCGTTTATTGAAATCAAACAGACAAACACTATCAAGGTCTATATGCATCCGGTAGGCAGGTGAATAAGCAAATCCGCGCGGCGGATTTTTCCGGTACTCCTCAAGAGTCACAAATTCATTTTTCTTTTTGTATCCCGGCACATCCACACCCAATGTGGAAAATAAAACATTCATCCGGAATGTATCCAGAAGATATTCAACTTTATGAATCCGGGTTTCCATCGCAGAAGAAGTTGCCATAACAGCGGAAACGGCTGTACCCGCCGCCCGGTCATGCCAATGCTTTTCCCAGGAACCGCGAATCTCGCGGTGCAGGGTGTAAGCGATGCTGCCGATACCAAGAAGAAGAACAGTCATA
Organism: Lentisphaerota bacterium; assembly: GCA_015061725.1. Lineage (GTDB taxonomy): Bacteria > Verrucomicrobiota > Lentisphaeria > Victivallales > Victivallaceae > UBA1784. The sequence goes on along the minus strand of SUVX01000016.1, from coordinate 47,818 downwards.
ACACTGAAAATCATCTTGCGCCGGTTATTTACACCCCAGCGTCCGAGCCTGGAAAGAATGTTATCCGGACGGGCGGAAACCTCTTCATTGGCAAGATATCTGCGTAAATCGGATGAAAACGCAGATAAATTCTGATAGCGTTTCTCAGGATCAACCGCCATGGCTTTTTGAATGATTGCTTTCAAATCAGCCTCAATGCGGCAATTAAAAAGATGGCGCAGCGGCGTGTGTTTTCCGGCTTTCACACGCGCAATCACAGTATTGATATCCGTGCCGGGGAAAGCCTGCTTCAGAAAGACCAGTTCAAAGAGAATAACACCCAGAGAATAAATATCTGAACGGACATCCGCTTTCTTTGAACTTACCACTTCCGGCGCAATATATGCAGGAGTTCCTTTGAGTTTATCACCTGACGGTCCGCCGATGCGGGAGGCTATCCCCCAGTCTGTCACATAAGTTTCCCGGTGTTTACCGATCATGATATTTTCAGGTTTGAGATCGCGGTGCAGGATTTTCCGTTCATGGGCATACTCTATGGCATCACAGACCCGCAGAAAAGTATCCAGCCTGTTCCGCAGAGAACGGCGTTCATCAAAGTTATGGATGTTCTCTATTTCGTAAGTTTTGACAATGTGAGTCAAATACGTTTTAAGAGTATATCCGTCAATGAGTTTCATCGCAAGATGCAGACCGTTTTCACTGTCTCCGAAAAGTCCGTGTATCGGTATGATTGCCGGATGATCCAAAGCTGCGGTCACCTGAGCTTCAGTAAAAAAGGCATTTCTTGCCGAATCATCATTGCAGATATGCTTGTGAAGAGATTTGAGTGCAACTTCACAGCCGAGATTCCGGTCTATTGCCGAACTGACACTCCCCTGCCCGCCCGTGGCAAAGGGATTGGGCGCGATCTGATAACGGACAGAAACATCAGTCAGATTTTTTTCGTTGTATTCTTCTGATACAGCAACATCGCGGACATTTTTTTCGCTCAGATCAAGCGTATCTTCAATCACCGTGCGGCGCAACAGGAAAAACTTGCGTTTTTTACGGAATTTTCTGATTTTTTCACCGGCATCAGAATTTTCTTCCTTTTTAACGCCGGTTTTTCCGGAAGATATCTGCTCCTGCGGAATAACAACAGTCATCTCATCAAAATTTACAGAATTGTTTTCAGTTCCAATATTTTCCATAGTTATTTTCCTGTTCTGATATTACATTCATTAAAATATATTGCTTTGACGGCATTATAACAAGTTGAAAATAAAAATTTTTTCAGAATTACGCCCGAAAAAAAATTGCAAAATATCTTCAATGATATATATTATCTCCGGCAACAGGACTTTCAATTGTAATATGGAATATCTGAACTTATGAAAACGTTTCAACGCCGTGCAGCACAGCTGGACCTCGCCCGCCAGATGGAAACACTTGATTTCATCTTTGAATTTATTGATATGATCAGCGAAAACGGATACAATGCCGTCTTTCTCTACCTCGAAGACAGAATTGTCACGCCTTCTTACTCTCTGCCCGGGGCGGATGAGGGATACTCTCTTGAACAGATGCGGCAGATCGTTGATTATGCGGCACAAAAAAACATTGAAGTTATCCCCTGCGTGGCAACTCTGGGACACGCAGAACGTTTTCTGCGTTTTCCGCAACTTCAGCATCTGGCGGAAGTCAGAGGCAATTCCCGCGACCGTTTCGGCGGAACGGCAAAAGATACATTCTGCGTATCAAAAACGGAATTTTATGACTTCCTTTTCACATATCTGGATGAAATTCTGCCGTTGTTCCCCTCAAAAATCTTCCATGCAGGACTGGATGAGTTCTGGAACTTCAACCTCTGCGAACTCTGCAAAGCCAAAGTCAAAACATTCCATGATGAAGAACTCCTGTTTCTGGAACATGTCAGAAAAGTTCATGATTTTTTAAGTTCACGCGGCAAACGTATGGCGATGTGGCCGGATATGTTTGAAAATTATCACTCCATTCTGCCCGATGTCCCCAACGATATCATCATGACCGAATGGCAGTATCAGCGCGATGTACGGACCTGTCAGGCGCACTTCAACAATTTAACCGAAGAAAACACCCTTGCCCGATATCGAAAACTCGGGTTTGAAGTCTGGGCTTCCCCTGCTGATATGCTCCTTTCAAACGGACAATCTTTTATAGATTACGCCTCTCTCTACGAAAATGTCACAGGATTTCTGCAAACGGCATGGGAAAAAAGTGATACGTTCATGTACCGTACCTGGCCGACTATCGCCGCCAACGGCAGAAAAGCTGCGGGTGCAGGCGGAGAAGAAGTTTTCAAAGACATGATTCAAAACCTTTTCGGAACGGAGGATGAACTATTTATTTCAGCCCAGAAATCCGCCGTCACCCGGGGATTTTCAAGGCATTTCGGAACAGTTTCTCCGTCTGTTCTCTATTCACGCAGCATTTTCGGACTTGATTCTGCCCGTGTTTCCTCAATTGAAACAGACAAGCTGATTTTGGAAAGTTTCAAAACAAAGATTTCAAAAGGTCATAAAATTCTTGAAGATCAAATCCTTTCTCTTGAAGAACTCATCTGTTCCGCCCGTATAAAAAAAGCAATGTTGGAACAGTTGGATTACGGTCAGAACGCAACAGCAATGAACTCGCTGAAACAAGCGTTTTCACGTTATCTTTCAGTGTTCCGCAAGCGTGAACAGGATTGGGAGACACTCCGCTCCGGCATTACCCCCAATATTTTCACTCAAAAGCTGCCCGGTATTGAACAGAAGTTTGAAGAAGCGGAAAAAAGTCTTGCAAACGGCTCGTTTCTCCGTGTCCGCCGCATGCATTGCGATTGGTACGGAATGCCTAAATTGCGGATATCTCTCCGTCTGAACGGTCAATGGCAGGAAGTTCACTCCGGTTGCGCTAAACCGGATAATCTTGAAGTTGCGGAATTTGACTTTTTCCACAGCCTTGACAGAAAATTCCTCAATGCCGATGCCATCCGTTTTGAACACAACGGTTACGGCGGACTGGGACTTTGTTTTGCCGCACTTACTGATAACGGCAGAATCATCAAAGTTCCCGGAAAAATCCTTGAAACGGAAAATCTCGTTACGGATTCAGAGTATCTGCTTACCAACGATTCGCGTTTCTGTTTCCTCGGCAGTCAGAATATGTACGACGCCTATGTTCACCAGGAACTTGTCTCTGTTATGCACCGCGTTGACGTGGAGTTGAAAGAGTGCGATGAGTAAAAAAAATCACAAAGGACCGTTTTATGTGAATCCCGCCGATCCGCGGGTTTTCATCTACAAATTCCCCGGTAAAAAATATCTGGGTGTCGGATTGAATTTTTACTGGGCAAAAAGTGTTTTTCTTTACGGAACAACGGTGTCGGGAAACATTCTGCTGTTGATTCTTGCAGTCTTTTTTCCCGCCGGAGCCATCTGTACGTTGCTGCTCTGGCTGATTTTGTGGCAGATTTATTTCTTTTGCAACGCCCGCAAAGATCTGGAAAAGTTTCCCGGCTCCCCCTATCCGAGAGATTAACGCGGATTTGAAATAATATAAACCTTCTGACGGAGTTTATCCCAGACGACCAAAGTCCCGCCGCCGTTGGGCTGCCGCCGGTTGAAACTGTAACCACCGGCAACATCAACCGCCTGCGGGACAACTCGTCTCCCCGCTTTTTCCGCCTGATGCTGACGGATCAATTCGCTTGCAGGATCCAGAATAAACGGCTTCTCCAACGGCTTGATATCCCATGAATTGTGTTTTGCCATGGCGAGAAAATCTTTTTCATTGATTTCGCCCTCCCATGCCGTTACCGTATAACTGTTGAAAAAAGAAGCGTTACGCAAAGTTGTGTTCCAAGTTTTGTATTCCGGAACATTCTGCTTTATTTCAGGATTGTTCTGAAGATGTACCACGCTGATAAACCAGAGAGGAATCATACCGATGGCAAATCCGGGAGCAAGTCCGAAGCACAGCACGAACGCAGAAAGATATTTGAGCAGCCGGGATTTGGTATCTTTGACGATCAAGATGATCAATTTGGCAAACAGATAAAGCAGATACCCGATGTACAAAAGCATAAAAGGAGTCATCCAGCCGAAAAAAGCCAGAACAATCAACACCGATATCACGGCACCGTGCGGAAAATATTTGTTCCGCACAAATTTTTTAAATTGCTCTTTCATTACGCAAAACTCCAACCTGCTGTCAAATCTCTGCTGTCGGATAATATATCTCCCCTGTCAGTAAAAAGCAAGTTTTTCCCTTTTTGCGGAGGCTCTGTTCCCTATACGGGCAGATAATTCCCCATAGGGTACTGTTCTTACTTTATAAAATACTTCTCTTTTCTTGAGCCTTTACACAAGGCGGCGGCGGACAAGGGGGGAGAAAATATACCGAAGCCGACGTTTCGGCCTCTTTTCCCGTGAAAAGAAGTTTCCCCTTTCCCCAAGAACCATCTACCCTTGTAAGAAACAGCGGCGTAAAAATCAGCGGGGCATTTTCCAGGGGACAAAAATATCAATTGTTCCGGCGGCAAAACAATCAATTTCATAGGGGTCATAGATAAAGTGGATTCCCTTGCCGTCAAAATAGAAATTTTCTGTCATAAACGGCTTGAATACCTCTCCTGCTTCTTTCAGGCGTTCTTCAAAAGTCTTGACTTTAAAGTGACGGGCAATCGCAGCTTTCCACAAATTTTCAAGCTGTTTTTTTTCACGGGGAGAACGGTACAAGTCAGCAAGTTTCAAACATTTGCCCTTTTTGAAAGTGCCGACAGTGGTTTGCGATCCGCCGTGGGCTCCTCCGGTATAACTCCATTCAAAAACCTTGAAACTGACATAATCTTTTGAAGAATAAACAACATTATACTTGCCTTCGCTTTCCCACTTAAGGCGCGGATAACCGGCCAATTTTGCCGCCTCCGGGGACTGCTGGAGTTCCCGGACTTCAGAAATAAAATTTTTCCCGATGGGCGAAATATTTTTGCAGCGGTCCTCACAAACGCCATTGAAAAAAACGAATCCGCTCACACACAACGCATAAAAAGTTTTGTTCATAAAACACCCTCCTATTGAGTTTAAATTAATCAATGTTCCCAATATACCGCCGAACCCCTGACATAATAAGTCATACATTTAAATCAAACCGTTGAATATTTCAAAAAAGAGGTTATATTTACAACAAAGTACAATCAGCATAAAGAGTACACCTTATGAAAAAAACGATTCTTTTTATATTGCTTTCAAGTTTTGCCGCACTTCTTTCCGGCTGCCGCAGTTTCTATACAGTCTCCCTGTCAAAAAAAGCGGAGGGGGGAATCTATTGTACTGAAAAATCCACGGAGCAAGTTCTCAGTTTTCCGACAATGAATTACCTTATTTCCGGCAGCCGTTATTACTATGCCACAGCAGGAAGAATGCCCGGAAAAAACAGTAAATCAGGCGCTGTTGCCGTTCTGAGCCGAGTCCACATACCTCATTGCACACTGGGGGTTCTGCAAAGCGTTTCCGCCGGGGGCATAACGCCCTGCCACCTGACCTTGTCTTTTGATGAAAAATTTTTGTATACAGCCAATTATTCTTCAGGAGATATCTCGGAATTCCGCCTCGACAACGGCAAAATCACAGGTTCTCCCCGCCTGATCAAGCATGAGGGAAAAAGCATTACCAAACGCCAGAAGTCTCCGCATCCGCACTTTGTCGGATTTTCTCCTGATGGAAAACAGCTCTTTGCAAGCGATCTGGGAACTGATGAAATTTTTATTTATAACTATCTTCCCGGCAAGGGACTCCAACTGCCCTGCGTTGAAAAATTGAAACTTCCTGCCGGTTCAGGTCCGCGCCATCTGGTCTTCTCCCTCTGCGGAAAAATCCTTTACACCGCCAACGAATTGAACTCAACAGCAAGCAGTTTTGTCAAAATCAACGGCAAGTGGCAACTCTTTAAAACAATATCAACCCTTCCCGCAGGAACAACACACCGCAATTCTCCGGGCGCAATCAAAATAACAGACGACGGAAAATTTTTCTTTATCACCAACCGCGGACATAACTCCATTGCCTTTTTTGAAACAACGGGAAAAGGAAATTTCAAACTGCTTGAAGCAGTCCCCTCCCCCGGCAATTTCCCGAGCGATATTCTGCTCATTGACAATGAAAAACGTTTGGCGGTCAGTCATTTGAAATCAGGAACCGTTCACTTTTTCAAACTGGATAAAAAGAATAAAAAGGTAACTCCCGAACAGCATTTTATCACCGTTCCGCAGGCAATCGCCCTGTGCAGATAGAACTTTTAAAAACCGGAACAGACTTGAAAAATTTTCTGATTTAACTTGAAAAACGCTCAACTTCTCCTATATATGTCAACAAGGAGGAGAAGTTTTGTATGTTTTTTACCGATTCGCTCAATAAAGCATTGACGTTGTTAACGGCGTTAATGCTCACCACAACATTCCGGATGGTGCTGCATCTGCCGGAAATCAATTTGCTCTGGATAACATTCACCATTTTGACTGCGGCAATGCTGTTTGATGTTCCGGATTATAAAAGACGTTTTATCTTTGCTCTTGTTATGTCTGTTTATGCAGCCGCGGCACAATTTTTAACGGGAATAACATGGCAAACGCCTTTTTTGAGAATCGTATTTCAAGGTTTATTTGCTTACTTTACTCTTATGACCCTGCCCGACCGGCAGGGCTCAAGTATCGTTCTTTTGACCGGATACCTTGCCTGTTTTGCTCCGGGCGGCACGATGCCGGCATTGTACCGCTGCATTGATTTTGGAATATCTGTCTTCTTTATTTTACTTGCAACAAGTCTTAACAGTGTTATCAGAATCAATCCGACCGGAAAAACTTTTTTCACAACGCCCTGTCCTGCTGCCGAAGCCCTTGTCATCACAGCAGAGCTTACCGCCGGCGCAATTTGTTCTCAACTGTTCAAATTCTCTCAGGCTCCCTGGATCATGATGACCATCATGTTTATTCAGATGTCAGCCAATACACGGCACCCGGTAAGGGAACTTGCCCCGCAACGGATATTTGCGATTCCTGCAGGCATACTGCTCGGCGGCTTGTATCTCGGAACATTCTGCCGTTTGGATTACCGTTTTGTCTATCTGCTGCCCTTTACCGGAACGGCGGCTTTTTTCGTCTATTACTGTACAGATAATTATTTTCTGTTGTCTCTGCTTTTCATGTTTTCAATAACCCTCTCTACAGACTGGTTATTGGGAACATATCAACGTTATCACTTTACGGATATCATGCTCGGACGCAGTTTTGCAACTCTTGCCGGAGCATTATTATCGGTCGCAGGAGAACTTTTTTTGAAGAGAAAGACGGCTGTATGAATTTCATCAAAAGACAAATTCTGTTTCTGATTCTCATTTCATTTCTGATTGCCTGCACCATATACTGGTTTTACTGGCATTGGCGTCCCTTTACAGCTGATGCTTTTGTCTTTGCCAATACCAGAGCTGTCATGCCGTGGGTTGAAGGATATATCTCCAAAATTCATGTAAAAAACAATCAGTTTGTAAAAAAAGGCACACCGCTATTTTCCACATCTCCCTATTCTTATTCTCTGAAAACAGCAGAATCAGAACATGAACTTGCAGCGGCAAAATCCAAACTTGAAAGCTGCCGCGCACAACTGCGCAGAGCAGAAGCGGAAATCCGCCGTCAGGCTGCTGAACTTGAACAGTACAACTTTTTATATTCCAAAGGAGTCAACATGCTCCGTCAAGCCGCCATCTCTGAAGATTATGTTGTCCGCACAAAATGCAGTAAAATCTCAGCAGAAGCTCAACTCGAAGCGGCTCAGCATAAAAAAACGGCACTCCTGCACGAATGCAACGCCCGGGAATCTCTTGTAAAAAAACTTGAAAAAACGCTTGCTTTAAGTCAATACTGGCAAAATCAAACCACCGTAACCGCCCTCAGCGACGGAATCGTAACCAACATGACCATATCTCCCGGATTGTACGGCAAACCCGGAGATGTCCTTTTCGGTTTTATTGACACATCAGTCTGGTTCATCCAGGCAAATTTCAAAGAAAGCGAACTCTCTGAAATCCGCCCCGGCGTCAAAGCCGTCATCCGTTTGCGGCAGTATCCGGGAAAAGTGTACCACGGTTTTGTTGAACAAGTCAACTGGAGTGCAGAAAAACGCAAAAGTTCCGCCACAACGGGACTGGCTGAAATACGAAAAGAGAATGAGTGGTTTCTGCTTCCTCAGCGTTTTCCGGTCCAAATCCGCATTACAAATCCGGATGACAGACTGCACTTCGGCGCAAGTGCTTATGTTGAACTTGATATCCCGGCACACCCCATTCGCCAATTTTTCTGGGAGCTGTTTTTATGACAAATCCGGCACAAAACAAAACGCTGAAACTTTTAAAATTTATCATCTGCATAATCGGCATACTGACGGGCGGGTGTTTTTCTCCGCTTGAAAGTTACAAAACTCTTGCAGAGTGCGAACAGGCATTCACCCCGCCGGACAGGATATATCTGAAAAATAATGAAATCCTGACGCTTGCCGACGCGCGGCGCATTGCCTTGAACAACAATCCGACTCTGCGCAGCTCTGCGGCTGCCATAACAGCGGCAAAATACAACTATGACCGCGCCTTAAGTGCTTATCTGCCCTCAATCGACCTGAACGGTTCAACAGGACACTCATCCGACAGCGGCTATCATCTGCACAATCCGCCGCCGGGCATCATGAAAAGGAACAACCACTTCAACGCTGCCGGTACACTGCAGGCGACACTTCTTCTGTTTGACGGATTGGCGCGGGAACTCGAAGTCCGTCTGGCAAAACTTCAATACAATGACAGAACTGCCGCCGACAAAAATGTGAAACGTCTTCTGGCAAGAGCCGTGGCTTATACCTATTGGGATATACTCCTTGCCTCTGCAGAACTTGAAATCGCTGAAGCGGATGTGGATTTTCAAACTGCGGCATTAAAACAGAGTGAAATCCAATATTCCTCAGGATACGTTTCTCTTGATGCAGTTCTCAATTTTAAAATTCTGGCGGACCGGGCGCGCAGCCATGTGCAAAATGCGCATTACCGCCGCAGGATTGCCTGTAACGCGCTGACAGCTCTCCTCGGATATGCCCGGCAGAACTTTCCGGGAAATATCCGTCTGCAAAAAATTTCTCAGAATTTCACAGAACTTCCCGACGAAGAAACCTGTCTTGAACAGGCAATACGTCACCGTCCCGATCTGGAACAGGAAAGAATCCAGCTTGAAACCGCCATCCGGCAAAAACAGCTTGTCTATGCCCGTTTTCTTCCGGCTCTGCATTTTTTCACAGCTTATTCCCTGGATGCTTTTGATGCAAAATACAGTCATTACTCCGTTACCGATGCCCGATATACCCGGTCGGGATTTTCTTACGGAATTTCCGGTACGTGGAATATTTTTGACGGATTTGCAACGCTCAATCAGCTCCGCTTCCGCAAGGTCCTTGAAAAAATTGCCGTTTGGGGACTTAATACAAAATTTCTTGAAATCGTCAACGAAATCAGAGATGCCCGCGCTCATTATATCAACAGTATTTCTCAAACAGCCATTTTTATCCGGATCGTTGAACAGGTCAGGCAACAGCGCGATCTTGTTTACAGCGAATATCTGAACGGCAGGGAGACCATTGCCCGTCTCAATCAGGCTCAAAGTATTTGCATTGAAGCACAAAATAATCTTGCGCTCTGGCAGATACAATCAAGAAAAGCCGCTGCCCAACTCAATGCGGCTGCCGCTGTTGAACTCCTGCCTGAATAAATCAGAATTCCGGAAAAATTACGGCATAAAAATTTATTGTCCGCTTGAATATTCTCCGTTCCGATTGTCTATTATGTGATTTACATTTTACGGGGAATTTTTTTCATGAACCAAACAACTGATATGACGACCGGCAGTCCGGTCAGACATCTGATCATATTCACGCTGCCGCTGTGGCTGACCAATATCGGACAGCAGCTTTATATGATTACAGATGCCTCCATCGTCGGCAGAGGTGTCGGCGTATCAGCACTCGCCTCTGTGGGGTCATGCGACTGGATTTACTGGATGATTCTCTGGGTCATTATGGGGTTGACTCAGGGTTTTGCAACTTTTATTTCACGTTATTTCGGCATGAAAGATTATGCCAAAACCAACAAAGTGATCGCCATGTCAACGCTGCTTTGCGGCGCAATCGGCATATTTCTCACCATCTGCGGTCTGCTGCTGGCACGTCCTTTACTGGAACTCCTGAAAACACCGCAGGACATCATTAACGGTGCCGCTTATTATCTTCTTACCATGATCAGCGGTACGCTCTGCGTTATGGCATACAACATGGCAGCGGCAATTCTGCGGGCTTTCGGCAACAGCCGTCATCCGCTTTATGCCATGCTCATTGCCGCAACGGTCAATATCGCACTGGATATATTATTTGTTTTCGGATTTCATTGGGGTATCACCGGAGCTGCAGCCGCATCAGTTCTGGCACAGTTGGTATCGTTCTTTTACTGCCTGACACAAATAAAAAAGATTACAGTCGTCTCTCTGCCCCGGCAGGTCTGGAAAATGGATTTTCACATGCTGGCAGAACTTTTTAAATTCGGTCTGCCGGTGGCACTCTTATATGTCTTTATCGCCGCAAGCGGTATTGTCGTTCAATACGCTATCAACCTGCAGGGCAGCGTTTTTGTGGCAGGATTCACCGCAACCAATAAAATATACGGTTTAATGGAGTGTACCGCCATTTCTCTCGGTGTTGCAATAGCCACATTCTGTTCCCAGAACTACGGAGCAAAAAACTATCAGCGTTTCAAAGAAGGAGTCTGGAAAGGCTTTCTTCTGACTGAATTCATGGCTGTCGTCATAACCATTCTTGTCCTGCTTCCCGGAAAATATCTGCTGAAGCTTTTTATTGCGTCTGAAGGCAGTTACGGTTCATCCGCCTTGCAGGTTGCGGAACTTTATCTGATTGTTTCGGGCATATTTCTGGTGATACTGTTCCCCATCCACACCTACCGCAACGGATTGAATGCGTTGGGCGACTCCTTCTGGCCCATGGTTTCCGGAGCCGCCGAATGTGTTGCCCGTATTGTGACAGCAATTTGTCTTGTCAAGTTGTTCGGCAGAGAACTCCTGTTTTATACTGAACCCGCCGCCTGGATTGCAGCTCTTATCTTTTCTGTCATACCTTATTACTGCTATCAGAAAAAACTTTTGAAATAAGTGTCAGCTTTTTCAGGTCAGCAATTGGAAATTTTGAAAGCAATCAGATTTTCGATCAGTTCATTGATTTGATGCCGATCTTTAACGGCAGAAAGCCAGCGTTCGGGGATTGCATCAAACCCGTAAAAAGCTCCGGCAATCTGTCCGTAAACAGCGCCGATGGAATCTGCATCCCCCCCCAAATTAACTGCAGCAATCATTCCGTCTTCAAACGTTTCTGTTGTTTCAAAGGCCCACAACGCGGCTTGAAGCGTGGAAACTGCCCAGCCGGAATTGTTAACTTCCTCCCGCGTCTTATAAAGAGACTTGACCGCAGTCCGTTCTCCGGATAAATGCTCATCACAAATATCAGCCATCAGATCAACCGTCTCTCGAATTTTACTGCTCCAATGGGTCAAATCACTGATTTCATGCAGAATTTTCCGGTCGGAATTTCCATAATTCCAAATGTAAGACGGTGCAAACCGCATAATGCTGCCGTTCCCCTGAGAACTTTCAATTCCATTACGCAAAGAACCTCTCGCAATAGAATTAACCGCATGACATGTAGCACCGCCGACATCAAATGCATAAGGAAGACTGGAATAAAAACCATCGTTATACCAGCGCACAAAGTTATTTGCAATATCCGGAAGCTCATATTTTTTAAGCCGGACAAGACTTTCTGCAACGCAGAATGCCATAGATGCATCATCTGTCCAATACCCTGCCGGCGTATTAAAATGACGGCACGGCTTCATTTCTGTAATATAAGGATGGTTATCTTTATCCATGAACTGAATGGGAGAACCGAGACAATCGCCGATTACCAATCCCCAGAACATGCCTTTAAAGCGGTTGAACAATTCTTTTTTATTTTCCTGTTTCTGAAAAACGCTTCCTGTTCCGGCAACAGAAAACTCCTCCAGAAACGGAAGTAAATTTCCGTTATCAACGTTTTTACGCTCCATAATCGCAAATACAATTTTTTTAAATTTATTACAAAATTCTTTTTCATCCATGACCTGATGGAAAAGTTTTGCAATATGTTGCGGCGGATTCCTGAATGCCCCGCAGCCCCACGCCCCGAGAACAATTGAATCATGTCCGTGATTCAAAGCTATTCTGAAAACAGTCCGGATTTTTTCACAAATCGGTTCAACCAAATGATCTGCAATCTGATACGGATTTTTCAACTCAGGGGAATTCATGGCTGCAACAGTAACAATTCCCAGCTGATATGGATTCTGCAAAAGGGAATATCCTTCCTGTTCAGATCCTCTGAAAACTGTAACATCCGGAGAATATGCGCCACCGGTGTTTCTATCCATCGGATAACTTTCATTTCTCCGGGGAACATCAAATTTCATTCCGATTGAATGAAACTGATACAATGACAAAAACAAATTACTGCGGCGGAAAATATTTTCTTCCTGCGCCCCGGCTCCATTCAGAACCCCTCCCCCCGGAGATTGCCGGTTGGCAAAATTCAATACAGCGGGATGATACCCCTCTTCAAGCAGCCTTTTCCCGGCAAGCAGAGAGTCGCAGTCACAAACTTCAACCACTGTCCGGATGGAATTTTCCGGAAGATTCACATTTTCAACCTGACAGTACATTTTTGAATTTTTCATCATCTGTGATGAATCGGGCAAAAACACATAAGTGTCTCCGACCGTATAAACTCCGCGCTGAGCAATCGTAATTGTTTCCTTAAAAACATCCCGCCGCAGCATACGCAATGCACCGATATCTCCCCGTTCACTGGCTGATGCAACTTTTTCCTGAATATTCTGACATGCAGTATTCTCACTTTCGTTCTGCTGCATATCCAGAACTGCCAGAGTTTTTTCATCCTTTTCCCCGTTGTAAAACTTTTCAAGTATCTGACTGAAAAGAGGATTGGAGGAATCTGCCTCAGAAAAAAGAGTCATTGATGATTTCATTTTCCGGGCATCAATAGAGCCAAAAATTTTTTCAGGATCATTCTCGTCCAATCCCAGAAGAATTTCCAAAAGTTTCAACATCCTTACGCCGCAGGAAGAATTAAGAAAAGTTTTTGCCTCATCAATGTTTTGAATCGCATAAAACATAGAAAGTTTACTGTTTCCAAGTCCTTTGATCTGCGGAAAAATAAACCACATCCAATGGCTTTCTTTCCTGCCGTTGGCAAGTTCTTTTTCAACCCGGGGATAATATTCGTCATACATCGTGATAAAACGACCGGAATCACTCTTCAACATATTCAATCCTCCATTGTACTGTTGTTTCTTGTATAGATTTGAGCCGGACGGTGTCCGTCTCCCTGAGTCATGCGGCTGGTTGCGGCAGCATTTTCCTGAGAAATTATCAGAGACACAACAGACGGGATCGCCGGAATTTATTGTCCGGCAACCTGAGTGTTCAAACCTTCGCGCTGAGCAATTTCCTCTGCGATTTTCCGCAGAAGAGAGAGATCAAGCTTTCCGCTGCCGAGAAGCGGCAGACTGTCTACTTTATGAAAGTTTTTGGCACGGGGAATCCACAAGTTGGAAATACTGCGTTCCCGCAGCTGATCAACAATCTGCTCAGGCGTAAAGGGCATTTCATCCGTATAAAGCACCAGCAGAGCCTCTCCTTTTGAAGGATCGGGCAATCCGCCGACGGCAACAACGCGGTTGTCACAGGCGCACATCTCGTTGATTGTCCGTTCAACCAGCTCATGCGGAACCATTTCTCCGGCAATTTTGCTGAACCGTGAAAGTCTGCCGCAAATATGGATATATCCGTGTTTATCCATCCGGGCAATGTCACCGGTAATATAATAATCTCCTGCCATTACTTCACGGGTGAGTTTTTCATCATTGAGATATCCGCGCATGACAAGAGAACCTTTGACACACAAAATACCTTCCTCCCCCTGCTCCACCGGTGTAAAGTTCAGAGGATCAAGAATTCTTACGGACACATTCTCAAGCGGCAGACCGATACTGTCACGGCTGCCGACTTTACTGCCCAAATCCGCAACATTGCGCGCCAAATTTATGGAAACAACCGGAGACAACTCCGTACAGCCGTAACACTCAACAATTTCAAGACGCCCTCCGGTCAACTCACGCACTTTGGCGGCAATATCCGCCCGCAGTTTTTCTGCACCGGTGGCAATCAAACGCAAACTCTCCAACTCCTCACCCTTGCAGCGCTGGAGATATTTCTGCAGAAAGGAAGGCGTCGCAAAAAGAAGCGTTGCCTTGCGCTCCGAAATAATCGCCCTGACAGCAGAAGAATCAAGGGGATTGGCAACATAAACCACCGGCACGTGATACAGCAACGGCATCCAGAAGCAGACATTCAAACCGAATGAGTGAAACAACGGCAGATTTCCGACAACCATATCCGAAGAATCCACAGCCAGACCGCCGGCAACAGAACGCGCATTGGAGTTGAGATTGTGATGCGTCAGACACACGCCTTTGGGATTGCCGGTCGAACCGCTTGAAAACAGAAGTACGGCATCCCGTTTCAAATCAAAAGCAGACAGCGGCGAAATCATATTCATAAACTCCGCCGTCGGCAAACAGAAAATACCGATCCGCATAATCAGTTTACCCAGGAATGAAAAATCTTTTTCAAGATCTTCAATACACACGCCCTTATCAAGAGGTGTCACCCGGATTTTGTCAAGGAATATTCCGCTTGTAATAATCAAACTGATTCCCGCCTTTTCCACAGAACGGTCAAATACCGCCTGAGAAGTACTGTAATTCAGCGGAACAGGCGTTTTGTCAGCCATCAGAATAGCCAGCATTGCTTTAACTGCCGCTGTTCCATTCGGCAGTAAAGTTCCGACATACTGTTCGGCAGACGGTACATGATTACGGATGTAACGGCTCAATAAGGCCGCATCTGCAACCAGACTCATCGCAGAATATGCGTTACCGTCACAATCAGAAAATATTTTACGGACAGGATGCCTCCGCGCCATTTTAACGGCGGCATGATGCAAAGTCACTTCATCAGGCAATTCATCCTGAGATGCCTCAGCACCCAATTCAGCTATTTTCTGGCGGATTTCAAAGCGGGACATTTCCGGAGATACAGGTTTTCCGAACGTGACCGCAGAAAAGAACGGAAAAGATACTTTTCTCCGACTTCCCTGTCTGGTAAAAAAGTTTGAAAACATATTACCCCACGCAAAAGAAATGTTGACAGGAATAATCGGCACATCAACATTTTCCGGCAGCATCCGTTCATGTCCGGACTTGAATTCCCGCATCAATCCGTTTCCGGACAGACGTCCTTCCGGAAAGCTGCAGACAAGACCACCGTCAGCAAGGTGTTGGCGGACCTTGCCGAACAATTGTTCCAAACTCTTTGCTGTACGCACAGAAGGCACTCTGAAAAATCCGGTCATGCGGGCAATGGCTCCGATAAGCGGCATATCAAAATATTCTTCATAGAGCATAAAACGAATCTCTCTGCTGGTGCAGGCACTGATTAACACACTGTCAACAACAGAAACATGGTTGCAGAGCAGCAGTGCCGGTCCGCGCTCAGGGATATTTTCAGCGCCTGTAATTTTGAGACGGTAAAGAGAGTGTCCCAATGCAAGAATAATGAACCTCAACATAAAATTCGGCAGCAGCCACATTGAAAGTGCCGTAAATCCGAATACCGTCAAACCGAATCCGATCAGCAGAACCTTAAAGGAAACACGGGGCATAACCGATGTAATGCTGGCAAAAACCGGCGGAAGCCCCTCCAGCAGTCCGCCGCCCAATGCACATGACACAGCAAGCAAAAGTGCGACAGATCCAATCGCAAATGCCGCCGCATTCTTTACTGCCAGAGCTGCACCGCGAAACTCAGGTTTCACCCCCTGTAAAATAAATGTCCGCAACGGAACGAGGAATAATCCGCCGGAAAATCCGGCAAAGGCTGTCCAGAACAAGGCTCCTGCGTGAAAAGAAACATAAATATCAACAGCAAGCTCACCGGGCAGATCCAATCCGATAGTATCCGCATGTCCCGGAAAAAACACGATCATAGGCAGAGCAACAGCCATTCCCAGGGCACCGAGAGGAACCAGCCCCAACTCTATTTTTTTGCTTGACAAAAGTCCCGCACTGAAACAGCCGATAAAAAATCCGATTCCCAACGCCATTTGCAGCAGCGTGATATTGGCGGAACTGATTATCTGCAGAGCATAACGTCCAAAAAGCACCAGAAGAGGAATGGATGCAACGCCCAATCCGATAAAACAGACTTCTCCGATTGCCGCCGCCAGCAATCCCGGACGGGAACGCAGCGCGGCAACACCTTTTGCCAAAGTTGATTTAAAACTGTAAGCAAGTTCCTTCTGCCTCTGCACCGGAGAAATCACCGGTAATATACTGACAGAAGAGCAACCACTCAACAACAGCACAACCAGCAAAATATAAAAACAAAGTCCGAAATGAAAAGCAACAAGAATCACCGCCGCCCCGGAAATAAACCCGAGAGTTCCGGCTGATATGATTCTGCTGTAAGCCTTGGATAACTCCGGCTCACTGAACGTTTCAGGCAGCAGACCGTCAAATGCCGGAGTTGCAAAAACAGCAAGAATGGAATAAAGCAGAACGACACCCAATATCAGGTAACCTCCGGCTTCTCCCAGATATGTCAGAGACAGGGAAAAAGCTCCGAAACAAAAAACCGGAAGTTCCAGTAAATTTGCCACGATAACAACGTAACGTTTCGGAAATCTATCCGCCAGAAATCCGCTGACCATCGGCAGAAAAAGCGAAGGCAGCACACAAACGCCGACAACAGAAAGCACAAAAACAGAATCCCGGAAGTAGTCAAAACTGCTGCCGAGAACTGCCAGAACGACCCACACTTTAAAGCCGCAACTGCTGAACGAACTGAAAAAAGCCGTCAGTGCCAACGGAAGTGTACGGCGCATTACCGACGGAGCTGCCATTTAATCATCAACCTAACTTGTTTTTGATTTCCAGCAAAGCCGAGTTTGCATCATCAAGAAGTTCACACACCAAATCGGAAATCGGCATGATTTTATCCATCAAACCGACAGCCTGCCCTGCCATGAGCGAACCGCCGTCCACATCTCCGTCAACAGCGGCACGGCGCAATGCACCGACCCAGAAACGCTCAACTTCTTCCTGAGCCTCCTGACGGTGGATTTTGCCGGACTCCAATTCACGCAGCAAGCGCAACTGCAGCGCACCGAACTCCTGCATTCCCTTGTTTTTCAACGCGCGGACCGCAACCACCGGCAGTTTTGAATCGTACTGCGGCGTGGCAATAGCATCACGCGCATTCGCCTTGAGGAACACTTCTTTGAATTTCGGGTGAACGGAACACTCTTCTGTCATAACAAAGCGGGTTCCAAGCTGAACACCGGAAGCGCCCATCATCAGAAGATGCGCCATCATTTTTCCGGTTGCGACACCGCCTGCAACGAAAATCGGAATCTGCTCAGCATATTTGAAAAGCAGCTGCTGAATGAGGATCATTGAAGAAACGTGTCCGATATGTCCGCCGGCTTCACTGCCTTCAAGGATAATCGCATCTGCGCCGAATCGTATCATGCGTTCAGCAATGGATATCGTTGAGGCAAAGCACATAACCTTGGCTCCGGTCGCCTTTGCTTCTGCAACTTCCTTTTCTTTCGGAAAACTGCCCGCAAAGATGATATAGGGAACCCGGGCATCTTTGAGCATCGCCAGGTGATTCTGATAAGAAGGAGCGATGGTAATAAGATTGACTCCGAAATTATTTTTTGTCAGACGGCGCGTTTCTTCGATCTGGGCAGCAAGGATCTCCGTCGGCGCATTGCCTCCGGCGATACAGCCGAAACAACCGTTATTGCAAACAGCGGAAACCAACTTCGGTTCTGAAACCCAAGTCATTGCACCGCAGAGAATCGGATAACGGCATCCGAGAAAATCTGCTCCCCGTTTCATCAACGGTGTCAGCAAATCAGCAGGGACACTCCACTTCAACGGGTCCATAAAATCCCCCTTTTGTTAACAAATCAATCTTCGTAACGCTTAAAAATCACAACCGCATTATGTCCGCCGAATCCGAGGTTGTTATTGACCGCAATACGGACATCGCGTTTGGCAGCAACATTCGGCGTCACATCCAAATCACATTCCGGATCGGGGGTTTCATAGTTTATGGTCGGCGGAACAATGCTGTTTTCAATGGCTTTCACGCAGGCAATACACTCCAAGCCGCCTGCGGCACCGAGAGCATGTCCGGTAACACCTTTGGTACTGCTGATGGCAACTTTTCTTGCCGCAGCTTCACCGAGAGCAAGTTTGATTGCTCTGGTTTCGTACATATCATTCAGATGCGTACTTGTTCCGTGAGCATTGATGTAGTCAATGTCTTCAGCCTGAATTCCGGCATGCTGCATGGCAATACGGATGGCATTGGCATCACCTGCGCCTTCAGGATCGGGACTTGTGATATGGAACGCATCTCCGGTCGCACCGTAACCGACAACTTCAGCAAGAATCTTTGCGCCGCGGCGTTTGGCGTGTTCAAGTTCTTCAAGAACCAGCACACCGGAGCCTTCTGAAGCCACGAATCCGTCACGGTTCAAATCAAACGGACGACTGGCATGCAGCGGATCGTCGTTGCGCTGACTCATGGCCTTCATTGCTGAAAATCCGGCAAGGCAGATTTCCATAACGCTTTCTTCGGTACCTCCGGCAAGCATCACATCCGCATCATTTCTGCGAATCATCCACCAGGCTTCACCGATGGAGTGACAGCCGGTAGCACAGGCAGACATGAGACTGAAGTTCGGTCCTTTGGCTCCATAACGGATGGAAAGACATCCGGGCGCACTGTCTCCGATCATCATGGGAATTGCCAGGGGGGAAATCCTGCCGGGTCCGCGGGTGCGGAGCGTATCCTGCTGATCAGCTATGACGATCAAGCCACCGATACCGGTGGAAACCAGCACGCCGAAACGCCGGTCATCAATACCGCGTTCAGCCGGATCAAGAGCAAGACCGGCTGAAAGCATGGCTTCATCTCCGGCAGCGACGGCATACTGGCAGAACATATCCATACGCTTGGCATCTTTGGCGGACATATATTTTGTAATATCAAAATTCCGGACTTCTCCGGCGATTTTCGTACGGTATTCTGTTGTATCGAATTTTGTTACGGGGCCCAACCCGCAGCGTCCTTCAACCATGGAACTCCACAGTTCAGCAACACTGTTACCGGCACAAGAAACGGCACCATATCCTGTAACAACAACTCTGCGCATAACATATTCCTTTTTATATAATAATTCAGAAATTTACAAAAACTCATTCTTATAATATAATCCTTTTTTGTTTTTTTTCAAGAATTCACTCTGTTCAAAAAAAATAAAGCGGCAATAATTTAATCTGAAAACGGTCTCCGGCAGCGAAAAAAGAAAAACAAATCATACAGCAACCGGGTATTTCTGCTTGACAATACTTCTGTTTACAACTATATTTTACTTTGATTACATTCACAGTTCTCAAAACGGAGATTTTCTTTCTGAAAATGAACAGGATTCTGATTACGGGGGGAGCCGGTTTTATCGGTTCAGCCGTTGCAAGACATATCATCAATTCTACGGATGACTGCATTTGTGTTGTGGATAAATTAACCTATGCCGGAAATCCGGAAAATCTGGCTTCAATATCCTCATCTCCGCGATTTTGTTTTGAAAAAGCGGATATCTGCGACAAGCCGGCAATGGATAGAATTTTTAATGATTTCCGTCCGACACACATCATGCATCTTGCCGCAGAAAGTCACGTTGACCGCTCCATTGACGGACCGGGAGAATTTATCCAAACGAATATCATCGGTACTTATACCCTGCTTGAAAGTGCCAGAAAATACTGTTCCACCCTGACTGTTGAAGAAAAGGAAGCATTCCGTTTCCACCACATTTCCACAGATGAGGTTTACGGAGATCTTGAGGGTCCTGAAGATTATTTCAGGGAAACAACGCCTTATGCGCCGAGTTCCCCCTACTCTGCCAGTAAAGCTTCAAGCGATCATCTGGTCCGTGCATGGCGCAGAACATTCGGACTGCCGACTTTAGTCACCAACTGCTCCAATAACTACGGACCGTATCACTTTCCGGAAAAACTCATTCCGCTGATTATCCTGCACGCGCTTGACGGCAAGGAACTCCCGGTCTACGGAAAAGGACAGCAGGTTCGAGACTGGCTCTATGTTGAAGATCACGCAAGGGCCTTGTACCTTGTTGCAACACAAGGTGTTCCCGGGGAAACCTACAACATCGGCGGGCATAACGAAAAACAGAACATTGAAGTTGTTAAAACAATCTGTGCGCTGCTGGATGAGCTTGCACCGCGCACCGACGGAGAAAAATACGAAAAACAAATCGTCTTTGTCAAAGACCGTCCCGGTCACGATTTGCGTTATGCTATTGATCCGGAAAAAATCACACGCGAATTGAATTGGCATCCACAGGAGACCTTTGACAGCGGTATCAGAAAAACCGTTCTCTGGTATCTGGAACATAAAGATTCCTGGTGCGCCCGCATCCTCAGCGGAGAATATAAAATGGAACGCCTCGGAACAGGAGAATAAGAGATGAAAGGTATTGTTCTTGCCGGCGGTGCCGGAACCAGACTGCACCCGATCACGATCGGTGTATCCAAACAGTTGCTGGCAATTTATGACAAACCCATGATTTATTACCCCATCAGCGTGCTGATGCTGGCGGGAATCAGAGATATCCTGATTATCACAACTCCCGAAGATCAGGGCGCATTCAAGCGTCTTCTGGGCAACGGAGAGCGTTTCGGAGTTAAATTTTCCTACGCCGTTCAGCCCAAACCGGAGGGATTGGCTCAGGCGTTTCTGATCGGCAAAGACTTTATCGGCAAAGATCCTGTTGCCCTGGTTCTCGGAGACAACATTTTCTACGGAGCAAATTTGCGTCAGGTTCTGAAAAAAGCCGCAGCCAACACCTCAGGAGCAACGATTTTCGGCTATTATGTCTGTGATCCTGAGCGTTTCGGAGTAGTTGAGTTTGACAAAGAGGGAAAGGCGGTCAGCATTGAAGAGAAACCGCAAGTTCCCAAGTCAAACTATGCGGTTACCGGACTTTATTTTTACGACAATGATGTTGTCCGCATTGCAGAAAACATCAAACCGTCCGCCCGTGGGGAATTGGAAATTACAGCAGTCAATAATGAATATCTCAAAGCCGGAAAGCTCAATGTTGAAGTTTTCAAACGCGGCTATGCCTGGCTGGATACGGGTACTCATGAAAGTATGCTGGATGCCGCAAATTTCATCCGTACCATTGAAACCCGTCAGGGATTGCAGATTGCCTGTCTTCAGGAAATTGCTTACGAAAACAACTGGATGTCCGCAGACGATGTCCGTGAAAGCTGTTCGGATCTCTTGAAAACGGAATACGGACAGTATCTTATGAGAATGATTGAAAAATGAAAATTATTGATACCGCCCTTGAAGGCGTAAAAATCATAGAGCCCCGCATTTTCGGAGATGACAGAGGATACTTCTTTGAATCCTGGAACGAAAAAAAGTTTTTCGAAGCGGGCATTGCCTGTAACTGGGTTCAGGACAATGAATCCAAATCCCGATTCGGTGTTCTCAGAGGACTGCACTATCAGGCGGCACCCTACACGCAGGCAAAACTGGTGCGGGTCATTCAGGGGGCAGTTCTGGATGTCGCTGTGGACATCAGAAAAGGCTCCCCCACATTCGGACAGCATGTTGCGGTGGAACTCTCTTCTGAAAACAAACGGCAGCTTTTTGTTCCGCGCGGTTTTGCTCACGGATTTGCGGTTCTGTCTGATGAAGTTATTTTTGCTTATAAATGCGACAATATTTACATGCCGTCTCATGAACGCGGTATAGCCTTTGATGATCCGGATCTGGGTATCAACTGGCGTGTTTCAGTTGATAAATTTATTCTATCAGCCAAAGATACCGTCAATCCGCGCCTGCGGGATGCTCAGGTCTTTGACTGGAATACAAAGGAATATTTGCAATGAAAGTTCTTCTCACCGGCGGAAAAGGTATGCTCGGCAGAACAATCACAGCCGAACTTACCGATTTTGAAATTATCCCGACAGATTTGCCGGAGGGAGACATCACCGATCCCCGGGGCTTTGACGAATTACTGAAAACCCACCGTCCGGACGCTGTTATTCATTGCGCCGCCATGACAGCGGTTGACAGATGTGAATCTGAAACGGAACTGGCGTTCAAGCTCAACGCTTTCGGTACAGCCAACGTTGCGGCCGCCTGTCACAGAAATAATATCCGTCTGATTGCGATATCCACGGACTATGTTTTCAACGGCACTCTGAATCGTCCTTACAATGAATTTGACAAACCCGACGGTGGCAATACCGTTTACGGCAAAAGCAAATTTGCCGGAGAAGAAGCCATACGCTGTCACTGTCCGGATCACGTCATCTGCCGGATATCATGGCTGTACGGTGCAGGCGGACCGAGTTTTGTCCACACCATGCTCAAACTGGCAGACGGAAGCCGTCCGGAATTGAAAGTTGTTTCAGATCAGATTGGCAACCCGACCAGCACCCTTGCCGTTGCCCGGCAGCTGCGGAATATTTTGAACAGAAGAGAACTCGTCGGAACGTTTCATCTGACCTGTGAGGGAGAAGCCAGCTGGGCGGATTTTGCAGAAGAAATTTTCAACCTGCAAAACGTTGCTCAAAAAGTTACGCCCTGCCGGACTGATGAATTTCCGCGTCCTGCCCCGCGTCCGGCAAACTCAAGATTGGAAAAATTGATGCTTAAATTGGCAGGACTTCCGCCGATGCCCCACTGGAAAGAGGCTCTGGCAGAATTTCTGAAACAGGAATTTGTTTAAAATCCCTTCAACTGAAATATAAGGAATAAAAAAATGAACACTTTTGAATTCGGCTACAAGCAGAATGACATCACGCCCAAGTACGGTATTCCCCTGTGCGGATACTTCAATGAGCGTCCCAACAAAGGAGCCTATGACCGTTTGAACGTCAAAGCAGCAGTCTTCCGGACCGACGGCAAAGATTATGCCGCCATCGTTTCTTTTGACCTTTGCTTCATCACTGCTGCGATCGTCAAAGATCTGGAAGCTGTCCTGAAAGCCAAAAACTCCCCCCTCGCCGGTAAAGTCATGTACTGTGCAACCCACACGCATACCGGTCCCTACACCACAAACTGCTTTACCGATGCCAGTGATTCCAGCTATCTGGATGACCTCAAAGAGACAACAATCCGCACACTGGAATCCGCGCTTGCCGGACTTGCTCCTGCAGAACTTTATTCTGCTCAGACAGAATGCACCACTCTGGCTTTCAACCGCCGTTATGTGATGAAAAACGGTAAAGTGCTGACCAACCCCGGAAAACTCAATCCGGATATCGTCCGTCCCG
Source organism: Lentisphaerota bacterium (assembly GCA_015061725.1). Taxonomy (GTDB): domain Bacteria; phylum Verrucomicrobiota; class Lentisphaeria; order Victivallales; family Victivallaceae; genus UBA1784. Next base: position 24,163 of record SUVX01000016.1, on the reverse strand, counting down.
AAGGCGGTGTTGATCATGCGATCATGATGCTTGAAGTCCGTCAGAACGGACTGCCCGCCCTGCTGATCACCAATATTTCCAACCACACGGATACCATCGGCGGAGACTTTGTTTCTGCGGATTGGCCGGGACGCATGGAAGCTGAGATTCAGCACGAGTTGGGATTTGACCTGCCGGTCATGACCATTATCGCTCCTCAGGGAAATATCAACCACTTTGATGTCACCTCTCCCGTCAATCAGACCGGTTACGAAGAAGCCAAACGTATCGGCAAGGGATATGCTGCGGCGATTATCGCTTCAAGATACCGCCTGACCAAAATGGACAATACTGCCCTCAAAGTTGTTTCCAAAGAATTTGAAGCTCCTTATCTGCAGCTTACTGATGAAGAATATGTTGCCGCCAAAGCAACTTTTGAAAAGTTCAAAGATGAAGTCATGGAAGCCGGACGCGATTTCACCAGTGAAGACATCGCCAAAGGAACTCCCTTTGTCATGAAGTTCTTTGCAGAACGCGCCATCGGCTGCCGCGAAAATCCCATCAAAGAAAAACGTATTGAACAGGAAATGGTCATGTCTTTCGGAGATCAGGTCGCCATCGTTGCCCTGCCCTGCGAAGCATTTGTTGAAATCGGATTTGCCATCCGTGAAGCCTCCAAGTATCCGATGACCTTCCTTGCCACCCTCGGCATGGGCGAAATCGGTTATGTCGGACTCCCTGAAAACTACGGCATCGGCGGTTACGAAACAAGTCCGAGCCGCGGTCTGGCTGACCGTACTGTCGGCGTGACTTTAATCGAAGTCGCCAAAGAACTGCTGGCAAAATAATCTGTTTGCAGTATAATTCAAATGCCGCTTTCTTTTACGGGAAGCGGCATTTTTATACAAAAAAACCGGTCAAACGTATCAAACGTGACCGGTTCTTTTTTTTAATCAGGACAGCTTATTTTGCGCCGTACTGTTCGTAATAGGCATCAATGGCAGCCTTCAAAGTGTCGTCAATGATGACTTTGCCTTTGTAAGGACGGTTGTAAAGATGTTCAATAACCTCTTTCATCGTCACGATTGCCGTGGTTTTGAAGCCGTATTTTTCAGAAATTTCACAGAGAGCGCTCTTTTCGCCCTGTCCGCGTTCCATACGGTCAACGCTGACAACCAGACCGAGAACATCAACATTTCCCTGAGCTCTGAGAATGGGCAGCGTTTCTTCAATGCTGGTTCCGGCAGTTGTCACATCTTCAATAATAACAACTTTATCTCCGTCGTTAATGGGGCTTCCCAGCAGAATACCCTTGTCGCCGTGATCCTTGACCTCTTTTCTGTTGGAACAGTAACGGATATCGGCATCGTATTTTTCAGACAGGGCAATCGTCGCCGTCACAGAAAGCGGAATACCTTTGTAGGCAGGTCCGAAAAGCACATCAAAATCCAAACCGAAAGTTTCTTTGACTGCCTGGGCATAATAACCGCCGAGTTTACGCAGCTGGGAGCCGGTACGGTAAAATCCGGTATTGACAAAGAACGGCGTCTTTCTGCCGCTTTTGGTCACAAAATCACCAAATTTCAAAACCTGGCAATCAATCATAAACTCAATAAAATCTTTCTTGTACTGTTCCATTTTTTCCGCCTTTTCTTTATGTGTTGAAAAAAGATGTTTGACTTAATATACCACATCAGAGCATAAAAGCAAGGAAAGAACACGAAATCAGCGGGGAAACATCTGATAAACAGCAAATTTTCAGGATTGAAAAAAAATTATGACAGTGTATATTATTTCCGGCAGAAAACTCCGGAGTGAAATAATGAATAAAACAGGCTTGGTTCTTGAAGGCGGTGCCATGCGCGGACTGTTTACCGCAGGTGTCATGGATACGCTTATGGAAAATGATATCCGTTTTGACGGACTTATCGGCGTATCTGCCGGAGCCGCTTTCGGCTGCAATTACAAATCCCGGCAAATCGGCAGAGTCCTGCGTTACAACAAACGTTTCTGCCGCGACAAACGCTATTGCAGTTTATCCTCTCTTGCAAAAACAGGCGACCTTTTCGGTGCCGATTTCTGTTACCGGCAGCTGCCGGACGAACTTGATATCTTTGACCGTGAAGCTTACAACAATAATCCGATGGCGTTTTATCTTGTCTGCACCGATGTTCATACGGGAAAGGCTCATTATCAAAGCTGTCCGGTTGTTGATGAAGAATGTTTTGAATGGATGCGGGCCTCTGCCTCCATGCCGCTGGTCTCCCGCATTGTCAGAATACGCGACCGGGAATATCTCGACGGAGCCATTGCCGATTCGATTCCACTGCGTTTCTTTGAGACCATGGGATACAATAAAAATGTCGTCGTCCTCACACAGCCTGCGGGATTTTGTAAAAAAGCTTCAAAGGCAATGGGACTGCTCCGTATCGTACTGCACAAATATCCGGCATTGGTCAACGCATTGGAAACACGGCACAAAAGGTATAATGAAACGCTCCTCTATCTTGAAGAACAAAGTCAGAAGGGCAATATTTTTCTGATCCGTCCGGAGTCCCCCCTGCCCGTCGGAAGAATCTGTCACGATCCGGAAAAGTTGCAGCAAACCTATGATATCGGCAGAGAATATACGGCAAAACTTCTGCCGCAAATCAAAAACTTTCTTGGAAAATAATATATGAATTCTGATACGCTTGTTGTTCTTGTCCACGGTTTCTGCCGCGGCGCAAAGGATATGCTTTTCTGGAAAAGTTGTCTCCGCCGCAGTTTTCCGGATATAATCACCCCCGATCTGCCCACCCGATACTCAAGTTTTGAAACGTGCGTGGAGATTTTGACACAAACAATTACGGCAAAGCATCCTGAAAATTATCAAAAACTTTATTTTGCAGGTCACAGCATGGGCGGTCTCATGATAAGAGAATACTTGAAGCAACAACAGCCGCAAAATGCCGCCCGATTCGTCTGCGCAGGAACGCCTCATTACGGCTCAAAACTGGCGGATATCGCCCTGCTTCTTCCGGGAGCAGGTTTGATCTGGCAGCCTCTCAATGCACTCAAAACTTCTGCAAGAAAAGAAATAACCTCTCCGGATATTCCCGGATTGCAGATTGGAGCAATAGTCAGTCAAAACAATGCCCACTGGCCGGGTAAACTGTTTTTAAGTGACTCTTCAGACGGATTGGTTGAAAGTTTTTCGGCAACGCCGCCTGATGCGGCAGCTGTGGCTTTTACCTCCGCCGGACATGTCAAAATGCAGTATGATATGCAAACTGCCCGTCTTATTGAAAAATTCTTATCAACGGGCAGTTTCTGATTTCAAATCAAATCTTATCAAATTGTCTTTTGCTTGCCCGGATGAGCATCCGGCGGCAGATATAAAAGAGCATCCCGGCATGAATCAAACTTACAATAAGCCATGAAACCGGATAGGATAACATCAAATTTTCAAGTCTTCTGTCAAGCTGGAATATGGTGAACACCCAGAATACGCGGAACGCACACGCGCCCAACAAAGTCACAACAGTAGGCATAAAAGAGTAACCCAATCCGCGCAACGCTCCGGCAAGCACCTCCATAATCGCTAACAGGAAATAGAAGGTAAACTGATAATTCAAACGGATGACACCCCAGTCGATAACTTCAGGAGAAGGATTGAATACTGCAAGAAGCGGACGTTTGAAAATATGTCCGATAATAATCAGAATTGCGGCTGACACAACGGCACATCCGGTACAGGTGAAGATGACCCGCACGACACGTTTGTAATGTCTTCCGCCATGGTTCTGCCCGACAAAACTCACAACAGCCAGAGCAAAGGCACCGAAAGAAGCATGAACCATACCTTCAATGCTCAAAGCTGCCGTGTTTCCGGCAATCGCCTGCCAACCGAAAGAGTTGACTGATGATTGAATAATCAAGTTTGAAAGAGAAAACAGCATTCCCTGAACACCTGCGGGCAATCCGATACGGAACATTTCTTTAAAAATAGTCCAGTGAATCTTGATTTTCTTCCAGACAAAGGCATAATCACCGCCGGATTTTGCCAACGCCCTCAACACCAGAACCGCAGAAAGAACATTTGACAACTTCGTTGCAATCGCGACACCGGCAACATCCATTTTGCATACCAATACAAAAAAGAGGTTGAGAACGACATTCACGACTCCGGCAATGAGCATATAATACAGCGGACGTTTGGTATCTCCGACAGCGCGCAAAACTGCACTGCCGAAACTGAAAAAGACCATAGCCGGAATTCCGAGACACCAGATCCACATGTAAAGAGATGCCAGATCCATGATCGCTTCCGGCACAGCCATCCAACGGAGGACCGGACGGGTGATCGCCAATCCGAGCAGCGACATAAAAACGCCGCCGATACAGGCGACTGCCATTGCCGTATGAACTGCCTGAGAAACTTTCCGGCTGTCTCTGGCACCGACATAACGGGCAACCAGAACGTTTACACCCGCGGCAATCCCCCAGAACATGTTAAGCATCAAAGTTGTGAAGGCCGGAGCCGCACCGACTGCCGCCATGGCTTTGCTTGAAGCAAAATGACCGACAACGATCAAATCAGCCGCATGAAAAAGCAGGGCGGATACATTGGCAAACATCAAAGGAAGTGCAAAGCGGATAATTTTTCCCAGCAATGGACCATGACACATATCCACCTGATATTTTTCTGTTTTAACCATATTCCCCTGCACACTCCCACTTTCCGGAATACACAGAAAAAATCCGGAAAAAGTAAAATAAATTCAAGATTTATATAAAGTATCTCCGTTCTGCCGGAAAATTCCTGCAGAACGGAGAATGTTATTACTTCACAACAGTAATGACAGAGAACTTGCCGCTGTGACCATCTTCATCGCTGGTTTCAATGCGGGCATTGAGATCGACCCAGGTTCCGGCGTTGCCGCCGTTCCAGTAACCCAGACCGCCCCAGCCGCTGGTCATTTCACGCAGCAGCAGGTCTTCGGTGCCATCGCCGTTGTAGTCACCGACACCGGCAACTTCAAAGTCTGAAGAGATCGCTCCGGACCATTCAACGGAATCTGTCTTACCGTCATTGAGCAGGAAGGAGAAACCTTTTTCATCAGTCATGATGATATCATCAATGCCGTCACCCTTGAAGTCGCCGATAGCGGAAACTTCCCAGTTGCCGGTGATATCCAGCAGCTGCTGATTGTCTGCATTCATGATCTTGGTTGCATTCCACTTGCCGGAGGCAACATCATCAGTATTCCAGAGCTGGAACTCACCGTTTTTCTCAACGACGATAGAATCAAGTCCGTTTGCCGCGCCGAAAGAACCGGCTCCTGCCAGTTCAACAGCGTTTCCGGAAGTAACGGCGGCATATCCCTTGACATCATTCATAATGCCGATGCTGCCGTCTTCTTTAACAACGAGAATATCATCGTTATAATTGCCGTCAAATTTGCCGATGGCTTTGACTTCGACAGCACTTCCGGCATTGCCCAGCGCAACATATCCGTAACTGGGATTGGTAATATCGGTCCAGGCTCCGAAAGTGAAGGTATCCTCATTGTAGAACAGCAGTCCGGAATGGGATGCATCGGTTCCGGCAAAGTGACCGATGGCAACGGGTTTCATCGGAGAATCGGCACCCCACTCCCAGATACCTTCCCAAAGCGGCGCTTCGACACCTTCGTTGGCAATGTAACCGACAGCACCGCGGGCGGCATCATAGCCGACAATCTGGGCAACACCGTTACCGGTAATATTACCTTCAGGAGCCTTGTAATTCAAAGAACCGCTGAATTCCGTTGAGAATCCGTTGTTATCAATGGCAACAATGGAGTAGACGTTCTTTCCGTTGACAAGCGGACGGCTGATTTCAACCTCTTCAAACTTGTATCCGGTTTTGATCACTTCTCCGTTGATGGTTACGACATAATCATTGATACCGAATGTATCAAATGCAGTCCAGGAAAGAACCAATCTTCCATTCGCCGCCTGAGCCGTCGGTCCAACGGTGAAGACCGGAGCAGAACAGTCGGTAACAGCCACTTTGCAGGGACCGGTTGTAACCTGAGTCAATTCACCGTACTTGTCAGAGACTGTCAAAGACACATAGATTTCAGTGGCGATATCAGTCAGCGTGAACGTCAAGTCATTGCTTTCGGCAAGTTTTTTACCGTTGCTGTCGGTGACAGTGACGGCATAGTTGTAACCCTGATAACCGTTTGCAACGTCGGCATCAATGGTAAACTCGTATTTTCCTGCTGATTGTTTGACATCAATAATCTGTGCGGTGATTTCCTTATAACTGTCAGAAGGAGTTGTCAGCGTAATGCCGTTGACGGCATCAACATTGACCTGATAAAGAGCATCATTAAAGACGACACGTCCGCCGTCATCAACGGTCTGACCGTTGATCGTCAGGCTGCCGCCCAGACTGACCGCGCCTTCATAAACGGTGACAGTACTGCCGCTGATTGCAATATCGGAAACAACCATATTGCCGTTGACAGTAAGACTCTTGGCTGCGAAATTGGTTCCGGAGAGAGCAAAATCTCCTTTGACTGTCCAGACATCGTCACCTGCAATCTGAACACCGGCAGCGATATCAAGATCTCCTTCAACGGTAATATTGCCGTTGAATTCCAGATTGCCGCTGTTGGTGGTCAACTCAAGATCGCCGAGAGCCGCAACATTTCCGTTAACGGTGATGTCGGAGTCTTTTCCGAGAACAACTTTGTCGGTAAGAGTGAGATCACCGGTAATTGCGGCAATAACAGTACTGTTTCCGGCAACGGTGATATCGCCAGCGTTGGTCAGAATTCCGTCAACCTTCAATGTTGAATTTTCAATACTGACACTGCTGTTTTCGCTGACAGACATGTTGTATGAGGCATTGAACTCACCGTTTTCAACAACATTCAGGACACCGATACCGCCATTGTAACCCACGACAAAGGTTTCTGCCGGAACCTGATAAGTGGCTCCGGAACCGCAAAGATCGACATTGACAGTGGCGTTTTCAATGGAAAGAGTACCGCCATTATTCTTACCGAGAATGACAATACTGTTGGAGGAACCGCCGAGATTCACAACTGCCTTGTTCCGGACGACCATTTCGGCATCAATATCAGCAGAACTGTTGCCGATCTGAACTTCTCCGGAAAGAACTGCATTGTCAATGACAACTTTTCCCATAACATTCATGGTGTTGATTTGGTTGATTTGGTTTTTGCCGGTCGTGTTCTGAATGGTCAGAACGCCGTCTCTGCGGACACTGACATCAGCAGATTTGAACACTTTGTCAGTCGCAGCTGAAGCACTGCCGAATACAACGCTGTTGGCTCCGGCAACATTGGAATCATAACCGATGATCATTTGTCCGCCGACAGTGACATCAGAAGCTGTACCGAAATCAATGCTTCCGGCATAGGCTTCACCACTCCAATCACCGACAAAAGCATAATCGGCATTGAAAGTACCGGTAAAGCTGTTTGCACCCTTGATTTCAACGCTGCCTTTAACGATTTTGGAATCAGTCAAAGCGGCATTATCAAGTTTGATTGCACCGGTACCGGTAAGTTTATCAATCTTGACCGTACTGTTTCCGGTGACATTGACAGAACCGGAGTTATTGAGTTCAACAGCAGCAAGAGTTGCACCGGCAACCTCAATGCTTCCGGCATTGTCAACAGAGCCATCAAAGGTCAAGTTGCCGTAGACGGCAATTTCATCACCGGAATTGACGACAGAATTTCCGGCAAAGGCAAAACTTGCTCCGGCGGCGATGGTAACAGTGTTGTCGGCGGAGTCATCAGCGGCATCAAAGCTGCCGAGTGTGACAACTCCTGTTCCGTTCGCACTGAGAGTCATATCCTGATCGACAGCCAGATCACCGTAGGAATCAGCGTTGTCGGCAGTGAATATAATATCAGTGCAGTTATCAGTCAGAGCCTTTTTCAACTCAGTCATATCTGCAAAAGCATTGAATCCGACAACTTTGTCATTGACAAGAGAGAATTGTTCTCCGGCATACTCAGTACCGACATACAGAGTATCGCGGATGGCATTGATCAGATAAATATCGTTTTCGTAATTGATAACGGTCACACCGCCGTTGACATATTCTCCGGAGAAAGCATTTCCATCCACAGTAATGCAACCGGTGTTGAGTTCGCCTTGTCCTGTAATATCGATCATTTTCTGATACAGGGGAACATCCTCAATGTAATCTTCAACGGCAATATCAATGGACCCCTTGCCTTTTTCGTCAGACAGAATGATACTTTCTGCAGTAATCGTGCTGAGAGCATCCATTTTGACGGAACCGTATCCGATATTGAGAACGCCTGCAAAGACATCACCATCTTCAAGAACCAGTCCGCCCTGCTGAACAGTTACTTCAAGTTTGTAGATGTTCTCAGGATTGTCAACGATCGTAACAATGTACTTGCCATCTTTCAGATCGGCGACATCGACCCGAACCTCTTTTGAACCGGCAGGGATGTCAATATCAAGAGTCGTACCTTCATCGTGCTGATCAACGGGAACAAACGCGATTTCAAGGGTGCGGTCGTTATTAACAGGCTGCAAGCCGGTCAATGTGACGATGCTCTTCAAGGAAATCTCATCACCGGAGACAGAACCACCGGAGGAAACAGCAAGTTTGCTTTGGGTAACAATGATCTTCTCTGCCTCAACTTCACCTTCACCGGAAACAGTCAAGTCATTGTCAAAAACGTCAACATTTGCAGCGGACATTTTTCCGACAACTTCGGCAGCTCCGTCAACTTTGACAGTATCCAGAACCATGTCTCCGTCAAGAACCAATCCCTCTTGCAGACTGACAGCACCAACGGCTCCGGTCGTATTGAGGGTGGTTTCTCCGGCAAGGGTGAAAGTTCCGGAGTTGGTCAACTCGTCAACGGTCATTTCAGCGTCAGTAAGAGTGAAAGTTCCGGCATTGGTGAAGTTGCGTCCGGACATATCAACTTTTCCGTTATTTGAAACGTTGATTTCACCCAGGTTGTCAAAATATCTCAGGTTTTCAGCTGCCATATCCCAGGAGTAATTGTAGCTTCCTGAAGTAACAAATTCCAATGTTCCATTATCAATGGTCATAATGGATTTTGCGCCGTTTCTGAAATAAACAGCCTCAGTCGTAATCTTTCCGCCATTTGAGATGATGACGGTACAGGCAGTATCACCGGCAGGTTCCTCCCAGGGATTGGAGGTGTTTCCGCCGCCGAAGTTGATTCTGTTGTGATTGACAGTAAGGATACCTTCGCCGTCTTTTCCGTCCACGATCAGATGACCGTGCCAACCGCCATTACTTGCTCCGACACCGGCAAGTTTGGGCGCATCGCCGAGCTTACCCAATTCCATTTTTCCGTAAACGGAAATCGTACCATGGTTTTCCACATTGCCGCAATCAGCTTTAAGTATACCACCGGCATTGATAACCAACTGGCCGGGAGTTTCACTCATTCCCCACAGATAGAGAGCCTTGTTGCTGCTGTTGGCATTGGCGAGATAAACTTCGCCGTTGATTGTAACAGCCCCGCCCTGATTATTGGCACCGGAAAGACCATTGACACACAGAACTTTGACCTTGGAACCTGCGGCAAAAACAAGGTCACTGCCCATATTGACAAAACGGTCGATCACCGCATAACCTTCGCCTTCGGTCTTAACTGTGATGCTCTGTGTCGGACGGAGCATACCGTAAGAGGCATCGTCACCGTTACCGGCAGTCAGCACGATTTCTTTCGTATCTTCCGGCAGAACCATCAGATTGATCCAACCTTTATCATTCACACCGTTATCTGTGAATTCATCAAAAGCATTGTATCCGTAGTGGATTCCGTCGCCGACTTTCTCACCGAGAGCCTTTCCTGCCCAGTCGGCATTGAAGTAAACAGTTTCGGTATTGACATTGTGGATAACCAAATTGCCATTGGTTTCATCAATGCTGTACTTGACTCCGGCAGCGGCATCATCAGCATCAATAACGATATTGCCGAATTGGGCAGCAGAAGTACCATCCGCGGCATCAATGAGAACATGTGCGCCGGTCCAGCCATCAGAGACATCAATGGTGATTGTTCCGGTATTTTCAAAACCTTTATTGACTGTGAGCTTGCTTGCTTCATCCAGAACAATTTCCCCTGAGCCTGTTGAGGCGGAGTTGACTGTCACAGAAGAGCGGAAAGCGTTTTCACCGTTTTCATCAAGGAATTCGTATGAAACTCCGGTAAAACTTGCCACGAGATCATTAACTCCGCCATTGGTGGATATCCGGGTTCTGCCGATTTCATTACCGGCAGCATCTTTGGCAACGACAGTAAAGATCTCGGGGAACTTATTACCGTCAGAATAGCTGATATCCAGAAGAGTGGACAAGTAGTAATCCACGGTCATTGATGCGCCGCCGGTAAGATCAATCTTACCATTGTTGACGACAACAGGCGCATCCAGCAGGGCATCTTCTCCGTCAAATGCGGCAACAGCTCCGGCTTCGTTGATAAAGGTGGAATTAAATTCCAGAACAGAATCGGTGAAGTTGAGCGTAGCAGCGTTGATCTGATCGCTGTCAGTTCCGATGGAAACGACCTTTGAACCGGTGGCGGTGAAAGTTGAATCCTTATCAGAGAACTGGAAGAATCCGGCATGATGCGTGTAAACATCAGGCTGATTGGCATCCGGATAAATGGCACCAATCGTAAACACGGTGTTATTCAGCGTGAAGTTATACTGACCATCAAGATCACCGGAACCCAGAATCCTGAATGCGCCTTCAGCGGTAACAACAGAATTGACCCAGTTGAAGTTGTAGGTTCCGTTAAGAGTGCCGTTGGTGGTCTTTTTATCATTCATGAAATGATTATCTTTATTGCCGAGTCTGACATAAGCATTATTGATATCAAATGTGCTGACATCACCGCCGCGGGAGGCCTGCAGATAAACACCTGTCTGAGCATCAAGGGCGAAATCATCTTCAGTGAGGGTTCCGTCTTCGTAAGCGGCTTTGGCATCATTCAAAGTACCGTTGACAGTGATTTTGTCACCGTAACCGATACCCAGTTTTCCACCGTTCAAGGTAACGGAGGCACCGGCTTCAACGATCATTTCAGTACTGTTGACAGCATCGTTATTGATCTGATAGTCAACTTCAAAATCCTGAATCGTCGCAAATGTGTTATCGCCGCGGAAAGTCACTTTTCCGACAACATCAACATATCCGCCGACGGTGGAATCGGTAATCACAGCACCGTCAAGCAATTTGATCGTATGCGCTCCGGTATCTTTATCCCACACCAGCTTGCCGTCATTGAAACTGCCGATGTTCAGCGTGCTTTTTCCGGAAACGGTGAATGTTCCGGTGTTGCTGACTGTACCGCCCGCAGTAAAGGTGGAATCAGTCACAGTAATCGTGCCGCTGTTGTTGATACCGCCGATGGCACTCAACAAGGCATTATTTTCAAGAGTAACTTCTCCCTTGAGCGTATTGGTGCCCTGCCCTTCTTTACCAAGCAGCAGCGTGGAATCATTCAAAGAAATGGAGTTATTCTCTCCCATTGAGATATAACCGAAATCCTTCGGTCCGCGGAAATCCAAAACGGATTTATTCGTGGCGATGATAGCGGCATCATCATTCATCTGCACCTGTCCGGGCTGGGTATTGGGACCGCCGATCGTTGAAACTTTGGCATTATCCAGTACCAGTTGCGCCTGAATATCGCCGTCATTGCTGCCGTTGAGCAGGATATAACCGAATTCAGCCGCTGTATCTTTGACGCTGAAAGTTCCGGAGTAATGTCCGAGATAATTCTTCGCTTTGAGCTGAACATCAGCCTCAGCACCTTTACCGGCTTCTGCGGTACCGACAATATAGATACCATCCTCAAGCGAAGCGTAATTGCGGCTCATCACCGTGTAAACCTCAGCCGTACCGTTGAGAGTTAATTTACCGCTGCTGTAGAAGGTGGTGCTGGACGTAACATGTCCATTGATCTCGTTGTTTCCGTAGAGGTAGAAATATTTGGCATCAATGGTAATATTTTCACCCAGTGTGACCCCGGTCATATTGACATAGCCATTATTCGCAGAATCCGCAATCGTCACAGCGTTTTCGCCGCCGTTGATGATATTTCCGGTAAGCGTCTTTCCTGACAGAGCTTCTGAGAAGTCGCTGTAAACAACAACAGAAGTTGTGTTTGCAGTCTTTTCATCCAATGCCTGAACAAAGGAATCAAAAGCGTTGCCGCCGTAAATTCTGCCATTGCCCAGATCGGTACCGGCTTTGGTACCAGCCCATCCGGTATTGGCATAAAGCGTTGTGGTATCGGCATCGGTCAGGATCACATCACCGTCGTTGCCATAAATCACACGGATATCATCACTCAGATTTTCAAATTCAACCTTTCCTTCAAGACTGGTGTTTCCATTCAAATCAATGACCGCTTTGGTGCCGGTGAATCCCTCGGCATCAATGGTGACGAAACCGTTGCCGGTAAGAGTTCCGGCAGTCAGGGTACTTGCGGCATCCATGGTGATCCAGTTGTTGTTGGTGATATCGGCAGTCCAGGTAAATTCAGCACCGTTGACCAATTTCAGCCAACCGGCGACTCCAATAATCAGATCCTGCGTACCGTTATTGATGAATTTACCATTGTTGCTGTCGTTGGAAGCATAAGTTCCGTCAACAGTCAAAATGGCATCATATCCGGAGTTGCCGATATATGCCGTTCCGCCGCCGGCACTCCAGGTGCTGTTTACGCAGCCATAAACGGTCATGCAGCCCGCCTGGATATCAAAACGGCCGTTTCCGTTCTGAGTCGTACCATTAAGCACACCGCCTTCGGCGACGATCATTTCAGAACCGCTGGCAACGTTGTAATAGTTATTCACAATGATCAGTGTAGCAGCTTCCATGGAACCTGCGAGGACAAAGTCGGAATCCGCCTCCATATCGTAAATATTGATATTAGCCGTCCTGATGGAAACGCCGGATTCAATGGTCACACTGGCTGTGGACTGGAAATAATTGAGTGCCATCTTACTGTCACCGGAAATCACGGTATCGCCGTAAACCATCACCTGACCGGTCGCACTGACAGTTTTTCCCTCATAATCACCATTTACAGAAAAATCATTGAGTACAGCCTCACCATAAACCCGGATTATGTTCCCGGTACCGACATTTCCGGTAAGCGCAACAGCCTTATCTGTATTTTCATTGACACGGATATCCTGCTGCAGATTACCGATTTGAAGTTCGGAATTTCCGGCTCCAATGGTAAAAGTAGCGCTTTCGCTTCCGGAGATGCTGTCAGCCTCAATCTTTGAACCGGCGGCGTAAAACTCACCATTGTTGACTGCGGCAGTTGCCTCTAATGTGCCATTGTTCAGGGTGACTTTCCCCTTTGCATTGATATTGACATTCTTTGCCTGAAGGACTGCGCCGGAAACGTTGACAGCAGCATATTCATCAGCACTGCCGATATTGAGATTTCCGGGCCAGGCTTCCTGAGCCCAGCCGGGAACGTTGACAACAGCGCCGTCAGAAATATTCATAACAGCGGCAGTTTCTTCTGTTTCGCCGCCCTCAAGAGTCAGTGTATTTTCAACAGTAACTTCAGTACCATCGCCCGTCACATCAAGAGAAGTTTTGACATTGAGGCAGTTGGTATCAACGGTACCGCCATTTTTAACTTCCATATCGCCGTCAAAGCGGACGTTGATGACTTCGTCGGTAGAGGTGAGTTTTCCGCCGTCAACAATCAGATGAAAGTTTCTGTCAGCTCCGGCAGAAGCCTTGCCTTCGCCGGTCTGATCTCCGCCGACCCAGACATTTTCTGCTGTAATTTCAGAACCCGCACCAAGCGTGAGTTTACCGGTTTCGCCCTCTGCTGCGGCAGAAGAATCTCCGCCGTAACTCATTCCGTGAGCCGTACCGACAATCACATTTGAAACGCTGAATACAGTGTTTTCAAGAGTAACTTCACGATTATTGCGCACCTGATATGCGCCATGATAAATCAGAGGAGTCTCAGGATCATTCCCCGCATAATAAGAGTATCTGATTTCACCGGTATAAGGTTCGGCATTTCTGATTTCAAGATCGCCTGCTGCCTGTTCACCGAAAAGCCCCTGGATTTTGGGAATATCCTGTTCTTCGATTTCATAACCTGCGACATACAAAGCGGTACACTCAACTGTATCAATCGTATTGTATCCACCGCCGACGTATCCGAAAATACCGCCCACGGCGACAATATCAAAACTCTCACCGATCACGCTGATATTTGAGGAAATATTCTCAAGCGTCTTATCACCCTCAAAGCAGTTGCCCATCACACCGCCGATATATCCCAGCGTACCTTTGACGGCACTTGCCTTTTGATCAACATTGACCGTAATGTCTTTAAGAATGGCATATCCCTGCCCGGCAACAGCACCGACGCTGTCCGTACCGGAGACGTTGACAACACCCTGAACAGTCACATTTTCAATCGTTCCGGAGTTGGCATTACCGACGACCGCAGCGGTACATTTTTCACCGGTAACATCCGCATTTTCAAGAGTGAAGTTCCGGATCGTTGCACCGGCAATGTAGCCGAAAAGACCGACGTTATTTTCTGTACTGGTGATTTTGAGATTGCTGATTGTTTTTCCGTTACCATCAAAAGTTCCTCTGAAAGAAGAGCTTTCATCAAAACCGATGGTTCCGAAATTTTCTTCACCTGCCAAATCTATATCAGCGCCCAGAGAAACGGTCCAGCCGTCAAAGGTCGTACCGTTGTTAACTTCATCGCGGAAAGCTTTGAATTCTTCCGCAGATTCAATCAACCAGGTCTTGTTTACTGTGTCTTTTGCTGCCATAAAATACCTCTTTTCGTATCTCTATTGGAATTTTTATTATTTTGTGTAAAAAAACAACAGAAACTCTCCCGCTGCGGAAAACGGCGGAAAAACTTGTGTTGTTTCTTTATACATAATATTTGCTGTCAATTTTATCTTCAACTGTAAAAACTTAAAAAAACCGCTTCCGGCAGCATCCCTCTTTTTTTGAGGGAATACTGCCAAAAACGTGATTTCACGTTCTGCCGGAATTTTCCGGCAGAACGGGGGATGTTATTACTTCACAACAGTAATGACAGAGAACTTGCCGCTGTGACCCTCTTCATCGCTGGTTTCAATGCGGGCATTGAGATCGACCCAGGCTCCGGCGTTGCCG
The DNA here is from genome assembly GCA_015061725.1 of Lentisphaerota bacterium. Classification (GTDB taxonomy): domain Bacteria; phylum Verrucomicrobiota; class Lentisphaeria; order Victivallales; family Victivallaceae; genus UBA1784. The sequence goes on along the minus strand of SUVX01000016.1, from coordinate 8,958 downwards.
CCGTTCCAGTAACCCAGACCGCCCCAGCCGCTGGTCATTTCACGCAGCAGCAGGTCTTCGGTGCCATCGCCGTTGTAGTCGCCGACACCGGCAACTTCAAAGTCAGGAGAAATCGCTCCGGACCATTCAACGGAATCAGTCTTACCGTCATTGAGCAGGAAGGAGTAGCCGTTCTCAGCGGTCATGATGATATCATCAATGCCGTCACCCTTGAAGTCGCCGATTGCGGAAACTTCCCAGTTGCCGGTGATATCCAGCAACTGCTGATTGTCGGCGTTCATGATCTTGGTCGCATTCCACTTGCCGGAGGCAACATCATCAGTATTCCAGAGCTGGAACTCACCGTTTTTCTCAACGACGATGGAATCAAGTCCGTTTGCCGCGCCGAAAGAACCGGCTCCTGCCAGTTCAACAGCGTTTCCGGAAGTAATGGCGGTGTACTTCTTGACATCGGTCATGATACCGATGCTGCCGTCTTCTTTCTCAACGAGAATATCATCATACTCATTGCCGTCAAAGTTTCCGATAGCTTCGACTTCGACAGCACTTCCGGCATTGCCCAGCTCAACATATCCGTAATTGGGATCGGTGATATCGGTCCAGGCGCCGAAAGAGAAAGTATCCTCATTGTAGAACAGCAGTCCGGCATGTTCCGCATCGGTTCCTTCAAAGCTGCCGATTGCAACAGCTTCCATCGGAGAATCGGCACCCCACTCCCAGATACCTTTCCAAATGGGAGCTGCGACACCTTCGTTGGCAATGTAACCGACAGCACCGCGGGCGGCATCATAGCCGACGATCTGGGTAACAGCATTGCCGCTGATGTTTCCGGCGGGACTCAGCACATAACGGCTGCCTTCAACGGTACTGGTATTACCATTTTTGTCAACAGCGACAATGGAGTAGGTATTCGTACCGGCGATGGCATTCTGACCGAAAGTCATCTTCTCATAGGCATCAATGGTTGTCTTTTTGCCATTGATGGTGATGATGTACTTGTCAAGTCCGAACGCATCAAATGCCTCCCAGGAAAGCTGCAGCTTGCCGTTTTCAACCACGGCAGCAGGAGCAGCGGTAAACAACGGACCGGTGTAATCCTTGACATCCGCAGTAAAGGCATCGGTCGTGATGGCGAAGTCACTGCCGAGTTCGTCGGTCACGGTGACCTTGAAGTTGAGCTTGGTGTTCAACAGTTTTTCGTCAGTAATGGTAACGGTCAAACCGGCAGCCGTGGCAATTTCTTTGTCGTTGGCGTCATAAACACTTGTTGAATAAGTGCAGTTACCGATACTTCCGGCAATTTCAGGAGTGACGGTGAAGCTGTAAGTGCCTTCCTGCTGAGAAACGCCCGTAATCGCACCGCTCATTCCGGCATAGACCACAGAATCCAGCGTGACTTTATCGGCACCGTAAGTAACGTTGTAAAATTCAACGTCATTTCCGTTGACGAAGAAGAGAGCGTTGTCAACGACCGTATCTCCGTTGATTGAAAGACCGCCGAAGGAACCTTTGCCCTCAACCAGAGTGATACTTCCATTGGCAGCGGGCAGAACGACATCGCTGAGACTCAAAGTACCTTTAACAGTGAAGTTGGTTGCGCCGGTAATGGCGTTGTGCTTCATTTCAACATCGCCGTCTGCCGTGACGTCTCCGGCGATACTGATTGCTGTCTCATCAGTGAGGGTGACATTTCCGGCAAGAGAAATGTTTCCGGTAACAGCCGCCTTGACAGTGCTTTCTCCTTTGATGGTGAAGGTTGAATCAGCTGCAACAGTAATTCCTGCAGAGGCATCAACAGTTGCGTTATCAACGATCATTTCTCCGTTACGGTCGCTGTTGTAACCGACCAAAACAACTCCATCGGCATCAAGTGTTGCACCGTTGCTGATGGTGAACTTGGAGCTGCCGTCATCCAAACCGACTTTGGCAGCGCCGTTGCTGCCGACTCCGGCAAGATTCAGCTGAGCGCCTTCTCCGGTCACGGTCACATTTCCGGCAACCTGCAGATAGTTGGCAGCAGCTTTTCCGTAAACATTGAGTTCACCATTGTATTTATTGAAGATGGAATTGGTTGCTTCAAGTTCTCCGTAGACGTTAAGCGTATGCTTGTTCACAGCTCCTGTTTCGGAGATGTAAACCTGGTGAGCTTTGACGTAAACATCGGTATCAGTTGCAGAACCGACATTGACGATGGAGCTTCCTGCATTAAGATCACCCTCCTGGATCAATCCATTTGCAGTATTGTAATTTCCGCTGACACGGAACTGAGCAAGTCCGAATCCGGAAGCATCCATTTTTCCAGTGATATCAACGGTACCGTTCTGGACGGCAAAGGCAGCTGTGGCAAGACCGGTGAGATCGATATTTGCATCAACGGTTTCAGTAAGAGTACCGAATGCAAAATTATTTGCCATGAAACCGGCTCCGATGGTGGATTCTCCGGTGACATTCAGAGTACCGCCGGAAACATATCCGGTAAGATCAGCATCATCGACATTGATCGTTCCGGCAAGGGTGTCAACCTTGACAACGCTTTCTCCGGTGACATTGACAGAACCGTTGGCAGTCAGTTTGCCGTTGTACTTGCTGTCATTTCCGTTCAGGTCGGAGAAGATCAAACTGCCGTTGGCAATATCAAGTTCGCCGCCTTCATAAACAGTCACGCCGCGGTTGGAATTGATGGTTCCGCCGTTGACGGAAAGTTTTCCGCCGATACCCAGAACGTTATCCTGAAAATGTTCGCCATGGGCGCCCTTGACATTCAAGGTTCCGGCAAGGTTCATTGTTCCGGCAACATCAGTGTAAACAGAAGTTACCGTACCGCCGGCTTCGACTTCAGCAACAGCACTTGCATCGCGGAGATAGAACTTAGGAGCCTTGACGGTTCCGGAAACGGTCATCTTTCCGTCTTTATAGAGGGCAAGAGCTTCTGTGTTGAATGTACCGGCAATATCCATGGCACCGGCAACGTTGTTGTAATATCCGCCGAAGTATCCCCCCCTGTCAAAATCGGAATCGCCTTGGGTTCCGCCGACGCTGACAATCGTGGCGTTCAACGTACTGTTTTCGTCAACAACGACCGTTGCGGCAGAACCGTCGGCATTGGTTCCGGCAATATACATGTTCGGCAGGGTGTTGGTTCCTGCCATTTCGGCGTTACCGATAACTGCAACCGTTCCACTCTCGACTTTGGAGGCGCTGAGTTTGGCATTTTCATTGATGATGATTTTTCCGGTAAGTTCTTTAACGCTGACGGAACTGTTGCCATAGACATTGAAATCACCGTCGTCGGCGTTGAAATTTACCATGATGGAGTTATTGCCGTCAACAGCGGTAACGTCATACTCTCCGTCACGGATCGTATCATTGATAAACCGGGCAAAGCTTTCTCCGGCTTTGACAGTTGCTGGGAAAGCACGGCCACCTACAATGGTTCCCTTCTTAAAGAACACCAGAGTGACTTCGCGGTCAGAATCCTGGATCTGGAATCCGGAGATAATGTAGCAGCCGTTCAAAACCAGTTGCTCAGCGGTGAATGTGGAATCAGTGACATTGATATCACTGAGAGCCGTTACCGTCGTGACATCAAGAGCAGCGTTGTCAAGTTCAATGACACCGCCCTTGTCAACAAACACATCTCCGGCAACAACCTCGGCACCGGAAGAAATATTCATTTCGCCGCTGTTGGTAAGAGCAGCAATATCAGACTTGCCTTCAGCCAGATTGAGGACACCGGTTTCTCCGATGGAAACACTGCCTGCTGTTTCAATGACTTTGACAGAAGCAGTACCGTTGATTACGGCCTCAGTAGCAGGTCCGAGACCGTAGATATTAACGGCGTTAAATTCGGCTCCGGCTTCAACGGTCAACTTGGTCGTGCTGCCGTAACCACCCTGCATGATGAAGTTGTCATTGACGTTCACAGAACCAGCCACTTCAACTTGTCCGCCGAAAAGATATGCGCCGTTGATGTCAAGTTCACCCTCAACGCGGGCAACTTTGAAAGGATCAACAGCCAGCTGATCGGCAATGACTTTTACTTTCTCACCGATGGTCACACCGCCCAGAATGGCTGAGGAGGGAGTTGTATCATCATCTGCGGCGATCTGACCGTTGACGGTGGTCGCACCGCTCTTGTCAAAGCTGACACCGTTCTGTCCCATATCAATGAGCAGACCGTTTTCATTGAAAGATTCGATCTTATTGTAGGCGAAGGTATAGAATTCAGCGCTGGTGCCTTCAACAACCTTGATGCTTTCGGTAGAAGCTGTTGCGGACTGCAAAGCGCTGGCAACATCAGCAAAGGCGTTGAAACCGAAAACGTATCCATCCACGGGGGCGCCGATTTCGCTGCCAGCCCAGGCTGCATTGACAAACAGAGCATCACTGGTGGCATCGGTAATGAGGACGTCGCCATCGCTTCCTCTGAAGATAGAAACATTTTCAGCACTGTTGATGAGATTGATTTCGCCGTCAAAAGCGCTATTCACATCAATGAGTTTCACAATACCGCCTTCAAAGTTGGCGGCATCGATGGTGATGGTACCCTTGTTTTCGATGGTGTCAGCAAAAATTTTACTTCCGGCATCAACAGTGATGGTACCGGCATTGGAGATTGCGCCGCCGATATTCAGCGTGCTGTCTCCGGTGACAGTGACAGTGCCGTTATTGAGGATCGCTGCGGCATTCAGAGTACCGCCGCTGACAGAAATGCTTCCTTCGTTGGCGATGTTCTTGACAGCATTGAGCTCACCGCCGCTGGTCAGGGTAACAATGCCGTTGTTATAAAGGATACCGCCTCTTTCAGGATCATTGATGTAGGCATCTTTGCAAGTAATATTCAAAGTACCGCCGTTGATATTCAGAGTACCGCCTTCGTTGACGATGGCATTGTGTCCGATACTGGTAACAACACCGCCGGCATTGATATTGGCAATACCGTCCTCAATGACCTGCAGAAGTTTCTGCCGCGGATCGGAGTGCTCCAGGTTGATATTGCCCTGAATATCAGCATTTCCGCACACATTGAAGAAACGGGAGTTGATCGTACCGCCGTTTTCAAGAGTGAACTCGCCGCCTGCACTGACGATCGTGGTACTGCCGTTGAAAACAGCTCCGTCTTTAACAACTGAAGTACCGTACATGTTGGTCTGTTTGACCGTCAGAGTTCCGGCAAGAGCAAAGTCTTCGTAAGTGCGGATATTGCCGCCGATATTGGATTCTCCGACCAATGTACCGTTTTCAATACGGATATAGGTGCCGGAGAGTGTTCCGACATTGACGGTGGATTCTCCGGTCACGGTAACAGTTCCGTTGTTGGCAAGAGTCTTGGAGACTGTAAGTTCTCCTCCGGCAACATTAAGTGCGCCATTGACAGTACCGCTGCCCTGAATGTTAAGTTCACCGGCAACATAGACTGTGCTGTCTGCACCCAGCTGCAGCAGCTGCTGATCGGTTTCATGTTCTCCCAGCTGGACATAGCCGCCTTCGTTGATATTGGCAGTGCCGCCGGAGAAGACGTTGAGGAAGGTGGACTGCAGCTTGCCGTCAACATTGAGAACTCCGGCATTTTCTGCATCGGAAATCTCTCCGTTTTCAACAGCAACAATAGCGGCCTTGACCTCAGCACCTTCGTTGATATTGACAATACCGTTGGCATTGGCATTGAGGTTCTGGGTAATGGTCAGTTTGCCATTGATATCAATGGTTCCGCCCTTGTTCTCTTCGCCGTTGCCGAAAGCGAAGTAATTGTCTTCACCGGCCATGAGGTAATGAGCAGTAACATCAGCATCTTCATCAATGGTCAAAGTGGAACCGTTGAGAACCTTATTGACACCACCGAGGGTATTTTCACCCTCAAGGGCAGCATCGCCGGTAAAGGCAACAAAGCCGCTGCCGATGGTGGAGCCGGACAAGGTTCCGCCGATGACGTTGATGGCGTTACCCTCAACTTTGGTGATATTCAGGGTGCTGGCGCCGTCAACAGTAACAGTACCGGCATTGGAAAACGTTCCGAGTGTGACATCTGAATTGTTAAACTCAACAATACTTTCTGCGTACTGAATCGTCATGTTTCCGGTCAACGTGGAACCGTTGAAGTAAAATTCAGATGCACCGTAACGCATTCCGCCGTTATTGGAATCGTGGATAATACCGGCTTCAACAATGGCATTTTCAGCATTAAAGGTACTGCCTTCGACCAACAGATAATTGGTGTCGATATGAGCGGCAGTACGTTCAGACTCTGCATCCCCTTCAACGTTCAACGTTGTAAAGCCCAACTGGACCCGTCCGGTACTGAGAGTTCCGGTGCTGTGAACGGTATGTTCACCATTGAACAGATAAGTACAACCCCAGTTCTGACCGCCGGTGATGGTGCCGTACAATTCAAGGCTCGGACCATAATACTGATACCAACCGGAAGCGTTGTTGTAAATCTGGAAAGTGACATTTTCTCCAACGGTGACGGTAATGTCTTCCGCCTGAGTAAATCCAAAATCTTTTCCTGCAGAAGTTTGAGCAATGGTAACAGCCTGATCAGCAGTAAAGAGAATATCGCCTGTTCCGTAGGCAAAATCGACGGTATCAACAACTTCCATATCGGTATGGAATTTCACGGTGGTATCGCGGCCGTCAGTGTTGATCATATTGGCAAGATCTTTTACATTGCCGGCAGCGTTGAAACCGATGATGGAACCGTCAGCATTGATGGATCCCTTTTCTGCATCTTTCCATTCAGCACTGACGTGGACGATGTCAGTATCCTGATCGGTCAGGTAGAGGTCGTTGTTGAAGACAAGGTAGTTGTCGTGCCATACATCGTTCAGGATCACTTTGTAGTCATCAGCGGTCATAGCGGCATCACCGGTGTAGTCCAGCAGTTTGTAGGTGCCGTCTGCCACGTCAGCGTTGTCCACATAAGAAGCGGCATCGCTGACGGTGATGGTTCCGCCCACGTTCTTGATACCTTCGACAGAAACTTCAAGAGCGGTCACGATAGAGGTGAACTCGATGGTGGATTCAATATCCATAGTGATATTGGAACCCTTGGCGAGAGTGATCTTACCGGCACGGAGAAGAGACTCATCATTCATCGTGACTTTGCCGGTGACTTCCACATCGGTTCCGGCTTCAACTGAGATCTCAGAACCAGTCATCGTGACAGTATGCAAAGTCACGTTGTCTGCAACAGTATCTTCAGCACCGTCATCAATAACGATTGAAGAGTCGGTCATAGTGACATACTTGAGCTGGTTGAAGCCTTTGAAGTAGGTGTCACTGCGGCTGTGGTGACCGTTGACATTGACTGTTGTTCCGGTCAGAGTCAGCCTACCCATTATTCCGAGACCGGTGGAGAGAGCACCTTCAACAGTGACCACTGAATCGGTGAAGGAAGCACTGCCGGCCTGCAGAGAGAAGTCGCCGAAGGTCGCATCGGCATAATCAGCGACGACCTTGCCGCCGCCCAGTGTGGCAAAGTCAATGCTGTTGTGAGTGCCTTTTCCGAAGTCAAGGATGGCATACTTGCCATTTTCCTTGTCACCGGCAAGAGTCAGAGTATCCTTGGCGTGGACATATCCGGCACTTGCGGTCAAGGGTCTGGAAGTCACAAGTTTACCGCCAGCCTCAACAGTGACGGTGGCAACCATATCCCACTTGCTGTTGGCATTTCCGGCAAGAGCACCATCTTTGATGATGAATTTCAGACCATTCTGGGACTCATTCTTGTTTCCAATGATCTGGAAGCTGTTTCCGCTGACAGTGGTGGTCTTTTCGACAATGACGGTTGCCTTGGGAGAAGAGGTCACTGCGTAATTCTCAGCACTGTTGATTGAGCCGAATCTGTTATAGCCCCAGCCCTCAGTGGAACTGTTGTAGTCGCAATTGACATAAATGGTCTCGGGACTCTTGTAGAGGTAGATATCGCCGTCTGCAGCGGTGCTGAGGTAGTAGCCGCTGCCGTTGGCAAGGACAACATTGTTTCCGGTGATGGCGGAGTCAACATCAATGACCTTGACCCAGGTGCCGTCGAAGCCTTCGGCATCCACGGTGATGGTGCCCTGATTGTCGATGGTTGCGGCAGTCAGAAGACCGGTCCAGTCAATGGTAACAGTACCGCCTTCGTTGTAAAGAATACCACCCACATCGCGGCCGTCCCAGCGTTCAACATTCAGAGTACCGCCATTGATGTTCAGCGTACCGCCTTCCTTCACCCAGGCATTGTGTCCGTCGATGGTAATGTTACCGCCTGCGTTGATATTGGCAACACCGCCTTCGTGGATCTGCAGCAGTTTCTGTCTGGGATCAGAATGCAGCAGATCGATTTTGCCTTCAATATCGGCAGTTCCGCCCACAACATTGAAGAAACGGGAGTTGATCGTACCGCCGTTTTCAAGGAGGAATTCACTGCCGCCGCTGACGATAGTGGTGCTGCCGTTCAGAACAGCGCCCTCTTTGATGACCGTTTCGCCGTAGAAGTTGGTCTGAGACACGGAGAGAGTTCCGGCAAGAGCGAAGCTGTCGTAGGTACGGGCATTGCCGCCGATCTTGGAGTCGCCAACCAGCGTGGCATCGGTCATCTTGACGTATGTACCGGTCAGTGCGCCGATCTGGATAGTGCTTTCACCGGAAACGGTGAAGGTACCGCTGTTGGTGACCTTATCGGCAGTGAAAACTGCATCGCTGAGAGTGACGGTACCGCCGTTGGTAAGTGTTCCGATTTCAACTCTGGAATCAGCGACGTTGAGAGCGTTACCGGCGTTGACAGTCGCATTGGCGACGATCAGACGGCTGCCGTCGTTCAAATTAACGGTATTTCCGGTACTGTTCATATTCAGAGCGCCTGCGAAGTCGCCGCCGGAGATCTTGAAAATAGAATTGCTGGCGTTGATGGTTCCATTTGAGCCGTTGAAAGTAAAGTCTCTTCCGGCTTCAAAGTAGGTATTGGTAAGGTTCAGG
>SUVX01000015.1 GCA_015061725.1 Lentisphaerota bacterium | reverse complement strand
AGACAACTTTTTTTCACGGGAAAAAAAGTTTTCTTTTCCCCTCGCGCTCCCCTTTTCTTTCAAAAAAAGCGGGGTATTTTGTTGTTGGGCGAAACCAGCCGTATTCTGCGGCGCCTGACTCCGTACCCTTCCGTACTCTTCCGTACTTTTCCGTACCAATGCGCCGCCTTTTGACAACAGCATGCCGCAGCGGTTATACAAAACACCTGTTTGACAAGCAGCACTCACCAGCAGTTCAATCAGCGTGAACATTTTTTTTGTTGATTGTTGCGTTGTAATGTTTCCAATGATTGTTTGAGTTTTTTGCATGACGCACTCCTTTCTGTTGCCGGAACAGCTCCGGCAGGTTAATATGATTTTATTTGTGTCTGTATTCAGCGATACTTTGTCCGTCTTTGAATGTCATCGGTACAAAAACATGTTGCGGAACAACGTCTTTGCCGTTGAGCATATCGATCATTTTACTGACAGCACTTGCTGCGGCAACATCATCTCTGACAAGTGCGGTCGCGTAAAAAGGATCTCTTTGAAAGTAATATTGTATTGAAAACAAAGAAAGATTTTCCGGGAGCTTAAGTTGGAATTCTTTTTCTGCGGTTGCTTTTATGTGGAAAAGAATCGGCTGTTCCGCAATGATTGCAGTCGGCGGCTCCGGGAGAGAGAGGAAATATCTGCAGGATTCCTGTCCGAATCTGCTGAAAGAATCATCTTTGGGACAGTGAGCAAGATATTTTTCATATTCTTCGGGAGCATAGATCAGGGATTCGTCAAAATCATCCTGCAGGACATCTTTGAATGCTTTTATGATGAGTTCAAAATAAAATTCAAAATTTTTTTGCGTTTTGAATCTTGCCAGAGCAATTCGTTTGTGTCCCTTTTGTTTCAAAATTTTCAGTATTCTGGAATATGTCTGATAATGGTCCGGTTCATAACCGCGTATATGTTCGTAGCCGGGCAGCGTGCTGCCGATCACAGGAATATTATTTTCGTAAAAAAAGTCAAGCAGTTCCGGCGTTGAAGCACTGTTCAGCAGGATGATACCGTCAATGGGCATTTGAAGAAACCAGTTATTGAGCAGTTTTGTGTTGATTGAATACGGTATGTCCAGTCCCACCAGGGTAAAACCGGTATGTCTGAATTTTTCATTGAGCAGTTGAATGAGTTTTTCCTGTAAAATAAGTCCGCATATACCGATGACCTTGTATCTGACCTGATAATGAGAACCGCCGTTGAAAAACATTCCACGTGTCCCTTCTATGCGGATGATCCCTCTTTTTTGCAGAATATGCAGTGCTTTGCTCATCGTGTTTTTGGATGTTTTGAAGTGCCGGCACAATGGCAGTACACCGGGCAGACGTCCTCTGAAGTTTCCGTTGGAAAAATATGTTTCCAATTCTCTGCTCAATTTGTGGTAAACGGCTTTAAACATATTAAAATATTTCCTTCAGGTTTGAAACATATTTTGTTTAACCGGATTTTTTCTGCCTTTTTCTGCTGTTACAGTTGTCTTGAAATACGATACTGATACTAATTTATCAACTATCCTACATGCTTGTCAAGAGGCAATTGGAAATATTTTTTCTGACTTCAGCATACCAAATAAAAACCGCCTGACATTCCAATTTGAACGTCAGGCGGTTTTTACAGATGAGTTGGAAAAATTATTTGAGTCTATCCTGCCAGTAGGCGATTTGGTCGGCAACGGGATCGAATCCGGTTCCGCCGGTGAGCTTGCGCTTGGCTACGCTGTTGTCGGGATCAAAGAGCGTGAGGAATACTTCTGTCGCTTCGGGAATGGTGATCTGCATTTCTTCAAGAGTTGTCTCATTGAGCAGACGGTTGTTCTCTTTGCACCATTTGACGAATGAACCGACACGGTGGTGTGCTGTACGGAACGGGACTCCCAGTTCCACCAGTTTTTCTGCGATGTCCGTCGCCATCAGCGCAGGGTCTGTCGCCGCTTTACGCATGTTTTCTTCTTTGAGTTTCATCGTTTCGATCATCGGCGGATAAACCGCAAGGATCTGTTCAGCGGTATCCACGGCATCGAAGATGGCGATTTTATCTTCCTGCAAGTCGCGGTTGTAGGTTAAGGGCAGTCCCTTGCAGAGGGTGAGCAATGCGCTCAATGCACCGTAAACACGGGCGGTTTTGCCGCGGGTGAGTTCGCAGACGTCCGGATTCTTTTTCTGAGGCATCAAACTGGAACCGGTGCAGAACGCATCATCCAATTCCACAAAGTCAAACTCCTGACTGCACCACAGGATGAGGTCCTCAGAAAGACGTGAGGTGTGCATGGCAAAGACGGCGAGCGCGGACACAAGTTCAATGGCAAAATCCCTGTCGGCGACACCGTCCATACTGTTGCGGGTGACACGTTCAAAGTTGAGTTCTTTGCAGACAAGTTCACGGTCAAGCGGCAGCGTTGAACCGGCAAGGGCACCGGATCCCAGCGGCATGACATTGACGCGTTTGCGGCAGTCGGCAAGACGCTCCGCATCGCGGTCGAACATCTCAACATAAGCAAGCAGATGATGGGCAAAAAGCACCACCTGAGCGTGCTGGAGATGGGTGAAGCCCGGCATGATGACACGGGGATTCGCCGCCGCCATCGTCACAAGAGCCTTCTGGAAACGGCGGAGTCCCTCAATGAGCAGATCAATTTCATCGCGCAGATACAAACGCAGGTCAAGGGCGACCTGATCGTTGCGGCTGCGTCCGGAGTGGACTCTGGCACCCTCTGCGCCGAGAATACCGATCAAAGCGCTTTCAATGTGCATGTGGATATCTTCAAGGGAGATGTCATATTTGAAATCTCCTGCATCGATCCTGTCACGGATTTTCAGCAGTTCGCTGCGGATTGCTTCAGCAGTTTCCTGCGGAATGATTCCGGCATGTGCCAGCATTTTGACGTGCGCTCTGCTGCCGTCGATGTCATGTTTGTAAAGTCTTTTGTCAAAAGAGATTGATTCTGAATAACGCGCCACCTCGTCACGGGTGTCCGAACTGAATCTGCCGCCCCAAAGAGCCATGATATGCACCTTTAATTTCTGGTTTTATTGATTAAACGGAACTTTCCTTTATAATATACTCCGTCAGAGCGGGTAATTCAACTGTACACACATTGCGCAATGGCGTGGTAACGGCAAAAAATAATGGTTTGCAAGGGGGAAATGGACTTTTTTTTAAATAAATCTGAAAAAAAAAGATATTTATCCTTGCAATTTTGACGGAATGTAAGTATATTTCTTTGTGTATTATTGTAAAACAATGGCTTTTGCCTGAAAAATAAGGGGGTGTGAAAATGCTCCCGAAAAATAATTAAGGATATTTAACAATGAAGTTCGGAAAATCTTTTGTTCTTTTGCTGTTGGTTCTTTTTGCATTTTGTGCCGTTCCTCAGGTTTCTGCCGCTGAGGGGAAAAAGCCTGCTGACCGTGTCAGCATCGTTCTTCCGCCTGTGATGAAACTTGCCCGCGGTATTGCCAATGTGGCTTTGAGTCCTGTTGAACTGCCCATTGCCTGGAATGAAGTCAATAACGAACAGGGCGGCGTTGCCGGACTTTTTTACGGTACCCTCAAAGGTGTCTGCTGTATTTTCGCCCGTATCGGTGTCGGCATCGTTGATATCGTCACTTTTCCGTTCCCCCTGCCCAACTGCCCGGATGATCCCAACGGATACGGCAGCGGTTACGGTCCGATTTTGACTCCTGCATGGGTGATCGACGTTGATCACGACTGGCAGAACTTCGTTTACAGCAATGAAGCGATCGTTGTTGACCAGAACTGATTTTGACGGTTTTCTGAATATCTATACATCGGCAGGAGTAAATTCCTGCCGTGTTTTTATTAAAAGAGTTTCATTATTCAAGAGAGTATAAAAAATGAGTTTTTCCTGTGGTTTTGTCGGATTGCCCAACGTTGGCAAATCTACACTTTTCAACGCATTGTGCCGTGGCGGTGCCGAAGCGGCGAACTTCCCTTTCTGTACCATTGAACCCAACACCGGAATCGTTCCCGTGCCGGATGACCGTCTGGAAGTATTGGCAAAGATGGAAAACTCCGGACGTATCGTTCCCTCAAGTTTGAAATTCATTGATATTGCCGGACTTGTCCGCGGGGCCAGTCAGGGGCAGGGATTGGGAAACCAGTTCCTCGGACACATCCGTGCCGTGGATGCCGTTGCCCACGTTGTCCGTGTTTTCAACGATGGGGATGTGGTTCACGTTGACGGAGATTTTGATCCCGTCAACGACCTTGAAACCATTGAAACGGAACTCTTGCTTTCCGACCTTGAAATGATGGAAAAACGCCGTGACAAGGCTTACAAACTTGCCCGCACCAACGATGCGGATGCCAAGTTTGAATATGAGACCATTCTGGATATCTGCAAACAGCTTGCCGATGGTAAGGTTCCCACTTACGATAAAGAGAACGAAAAAGTTGTCAAAGTGGTCAATTCTCTTGAAATGCTGACACTCAAACCCTCTTTTGTCTGCGCCAATATCGGCGAAGATCAGCTGGACTGCATTGAAGATGAACCCAAATATCAGAAGTTGAAAGCCTTTGCCGCGGAGCGCGGAATGGAAGTCATTCCCGTCTGTGCCAAACTTGAAGACGAATTGAGCCGTCTTGAACCTGAAGAAGCCAAATCCTTTATGGAAGATCTGGGAATCAAGAGTTCCGGACTTGACCGTGTTATCCAGACCGGCTACCGTCTGCTCAATTACATTACTTTCTTCACCGCCGGACCGATGGAGTCCCGTGCCTGGACCGTCATCAACGGCGCCAAAGCTCCTGAAGCCGCCGGAAAGATCCACACCGACTTGCAGCGCGGCTTTATCCGTATGGAAACTGTTTCCTATGAAGACATGGTTTCCTGCGGCAGCTGGAGTGCGGCACAGACTGCCGGAAAACTCCGCATTGAGGGCAAAGACTACGTTGTTCAGGACGGCGACGTCATCCACGTCAGATTCTCTGTGTAGAATTTTTCTTGTACATGTTCTGTGAACCCGGTGAATAACAAAACGGAGGAAAATGAGAATGCGAGAATTTACGGCTGTCAGCTTATTTTGCGGTGCCGGAGGTCTTGATATGGGATTTGACCGTGCCGGATTCAGAACAATTTGGGCGAATGATTTAGATGCCAATGCCTGTAAAACGTATCGGAATTGGAGCAGGGCAGAGGTTGTTTGTGCGGATATATCAAAAGTTGACTACTCTACAATACCGGTTTCAGATGTTATTTTGGGAGGTTTCCCTTGTCAGGGATTCAGCCTTAGCGGTCCGAGAAAGATTGATGATTCCAGAAACGTGCTTTATAAGCATTATGTCCGATTGGTTCGTCAAAATAAACCATTGGTTTTTGTCGGTGAAAATGTCAAAGGACTTCTTACAATGGGAGGAGGCAAAATCATAGAAGCTATCGTTGAAGATTTTGCCGGTTGTGGTTATTCTGTTTTTTATAAGCTTTTGAACGCAAAGAATTTCGGTGTTCCTCAGGACCGAGAGCGAGTAATCATTGTTGGTTTTAGAAATGATTTGAATATCAGAGATTTTTATCTTCCAGATACCAATGGGCGTTTTATGACATTACGAAAAGCCATTGGGCATATGCCGGAAGCAAAAGCAGAGGAAGTTTGTAATGCTTCTTATTCTTCAAGGTATATGTCCAGAAACCGAAAACGTGATTGGGATGAAGTTGCATATACAGTTCCGGCAATGGCTAAGCAAGTTACTCTTTGGCCCGGTTCACCGGATATGGTAAAAATAGATAAAGATCATTGGGAATTTGGCAGTGGGAAAATAAGCCGGCGATTGAGTTGGCGTGAGGTTGCAGCGATTCAAACATTTCCGGAAGATTTGGAATTTTGCGGTGATTTAACTAGTATTTATAAACAGATTGGGAATGCAGTTCCTGTTAAACTTGCCGAATTTGTCGCTGGTCGTATCAGGCAGTACTTAGAGCAAACAAACATATAAAATGGTGATTTTATGGGCTTGTCTAATACAGAAAACGGAAAAGCATACGAATATGCCTGTTTGGTTGCTTTAAAAGATTATCTTTCAAAGCAGAGTGGCGGTATTGTGTCGATTGTTTCTTCTGAAGCATATAGTACTGCTCAAAGAGCATTTGAAAAAGCAAAAATATTAGGATGTTCCGATAAACTTGAACAGGCTGCAAATGCTGCTGCGAGAGTTATTCTTCGTTTAGAGCCGCAGTTGCAATATGGAAATGGCGATTTGACTTTGGTCATCCAAACAGATGCTCAGGGAATTGCCGGAGATGTTAGGGATGTTGTCTGCATTCGCAAGACAAATGGCTGGGAAATTGGTCTTTCCTGTAAACACAATCATCATGCAGTAAAGCACAGCAGGTTGTCCGGTACGATTGACTTTGGTGCAGAATGGCTGGGAATTCCATGCTCTCAAAAATATTTCGAACAGATAGGACCAATTTTTCAAGAATTGAGAGAAATCAAAGACAAGGCTGTTGCAAGTGGGTTGGATGTGCCGCTGTGGAATACGATACCTGATAAGGCTGCTCGATTTTATGTTCCTGTATTGAATGCCTTTCTTGAAGAAATGAATCGTTTAGCTCAAGATAATTCCAATGTTCCTGGACAATTGATAAAGTACATGCTGGGACGGTATGATTTTTATAAAGTTATTACCGATGATCGCCATAAAACAACGAGAGTGGAGGCTGTGAATATTGCAGGTACACTTAATAAACCAGCCGGCGATCATCATTCAATCGTTGATGTACCCAAACTCCGTTTACCCACTCGGTTTTATCACATGGGATTTATTCCAGAATCCGATAATAAAATTGAAATTATTTGCGATGAGGGCTGGTCATTAACAATGAGGATTCATAATGCTTCAAGCAAGATCGAACCGTCATTAAAGTTTGATGTTCAATTGATTTCGCTTCCTGCCTGCATTCATGCTCAAGTGGAGCCATGGTGATTTTTATACGAGGCTGGAAATTATGGGAAACATTGCGTTAAAAGTTCCGCGTTTTGAGTGTCCCGAGCCGCATATTGAGGAAATTTTCCGTTTCCGCTGGATGGCTTATTCCACTCATCTTTTCAAGCGTGCCAACGGCAAATTCATTGTAACGGAGTTTTCCACGCCCGTTTCCCACAGCGGTGTGGATGGGACTGTCAGCTGTCCCGCCTGGCATCACATCTCAGAGGGCAGGTGGATCGGCGACAGAACTTATATGAAAGATTATCTGTCTTTCTGGCTTACTCCGGAAGCTGCGCCGCGCCTTTACAGTTTTCCCCTTGCCGACAGCGCATACAGATACGGACTTGTTTCGGGGGAAGATGATTTTATTGCCGGACTTTTTGATGGCCTGGCTGAAAATTATTTTGCCTGGGAACGGGAACGCTTTGATAAAAAATACGGACTTTTCTGGCAGATCCCCGACCGTGACGGCATGGAGTTTGCTCTTCTTGCCCTTGCTTACGGCAGAGGACACGGCGGCGAGGGATACCGTTCAACCATCAACAGTTATATGTACGCTGATGCTGTTGCGCTGGCACGCATGGCGGAAAAATACGGACACACGCGTGAAGCGGCTCTGTTTGCAGAAAAAGCGCAGACTCTCAAGAAAAATTTTCAATTTTTTCTCTGGCATAAAAAACGGGAGTTTTTCGTTGACCGCCGCCGTGACAACCGCTTTTTTCTCAATGGACTGGAACTTGAAGGATACTTCCCCTGGTTCTGCAATATGCCCGATGAAAAATATTCCTGTGCATGGAAGTATATCACTGATCCCGAATACTTCTGCGGAAAATACGGTTTGCGGACTCTTGAAAAAAATCATGAAGAATATCTGGTTGAACACAGTATTCCCGGTATGTGTATGTGGAACGGCTGGTGCTGGCCCTTTGCCAGCAGTCTGGCGTTGACGGGTATGGCTAATCTGCTCAATGATTATCAGCAGAATGTTGTTACTGCGGAAGACTATTATAAACTTCTTGAAACGTATACGCTCTGTCATTATAAAGACGGCGTGCCGCATCTGGCTGAAAATTACGAACCTGATGAGGGATACTGGTATACCGACAGGGGTGAACGCAGCAAATATTATAATCACTCTTCGTATTGTGACCTTGTGATTTCAGGCCTTGCCGGATTCCGTCCGGCGGATGACGGTTCTGTTGTCATCAATCCGCTGATTCCGTCTGATTGGGATTATTTTGCTCTGTCGGATATAACCTTTGTCAACAGAAAACTTTCTGTCATTTTTGACCGTAACGGTAAAAAATACAATTACGGAAAAGGACTTTTTATTCTTGAAGACGGCAAAGTTATCGCAAGTTCCCCGGCGGGAGAAAAACTTATTCTGCCCGCAAGAGGATAAGATAACCTTACAGCGGAGTGTCTGACTCCGAAAAACAGGAAAGGAAAAATAAAATGTTTATGAGGGTGTTGATTCTGTTTTTAAGTGCGTTGCTTTTCTGCGGCTGCTGTGCAAATCGAAATTATAATGTTGTGCTGCTGGGAGATATCCATTATGATGCTCCCAAGTACCACGATAAAAATTATCCTGCGTTCAAACCTAAAGTGCCGTACGGTGTGGGGACGAAAAACAAAGATGGGATTTTCTCATGGCGCAATCACTCGCTCTGGGTGACGGAGTCCTGCGCCAATACCAACCACAATATTCCGCTGAACGCAAAGATGTGGGAAAAATACCTGCCTCAACTGCTGGATAATGCTGCTGAATGTGCCCGCAATAACAAGGCGGAATATGCTTTTCAGCTGGGAGATATGATCCACGGTGATTGCGGAACAGTAAAGCTCCATCAGGCAAATCTGCGCGATGCACTGAATGAGATGGATAAACGTTTTGACTGTCCTGTCCTGACTGTTGTCGGCAACCACGATCCCCGCGGGGTTGCCGGAATGGAGGCGTGGAACGGGGTTATGCCAACTTATCTTAAAAATATCGTCAAAGATTATTCCGGCAAGACCGGTAATTATTATCTTTGTATCGGAAAAGATTTGTTCTATTTTCATGACGTGATGAATCCTGATTTGGATTACATGGAAAAAGTGTTCAAAGCCAATCCCGACAGCCGTTACACCTTTTTTGTTTCTCATGTGCCGCTGATTCCGACGGATAAAAATTCTCTGTTTGAAATTCTGACCGACGATTTTGACAGATTATTTACTCTGCTTGAAAGCAGGAACGCGATTGTTCTGAGCGGACACACACATTATATTTCCTGCACGGAATACAAAAACAGCAAGACAGGACACCGTATCAACCAGTTCATCTTGAATTCAACAGTCCGCCGTCCTCAGAAACAGCTGGCGTTCAAACCGGGAACGGACCTGCTTAAAAATCAGTTCAAAAAGGGATATCTCAAACACCGTAAATTGTGGGAAAAGTATTTCAACGGCAATATCAGAACACCGCTTTTTACCAATGGAAGCGGATACGCTCTGCTGCGTGTTTCGGATAAAGGAGTATTCCTTGATTACCGCAATTTAACTCAGAAAGAGTATCATACTTACCAACTCAGGTAAGTTTGCGGTATGCTTGGGATGGCAACGGCGGTGTGCGGTCTGCGGCGGTGTGACGCTTGCTTATGGACCAGATGGACCGAGTGGACCAGATGGACAAAATGGGTGCGTCACAGTATATCCCGCGGGTTGGCTTGCCGCAGTGTGGTTTGGCTCGTACGAAAAGTAACCTTGAGTGATGGCAACGGCGGTGTGCGGCGGCTTGCCGCTGTGTGACATGAATCTTATCGCTGCATTAAAACTTCCCCTTCAACAAAATACCCCGCTTTTTTTGAAAAAGGGATAGGGGGTTCGGGGGGAAGGGAAAAAACTTTTTTTCTCGTGAAAAAAAGTTTTTTCCCTTCCCCCCGATTCCCGTTGCCTTTATCAGAAAACTGTGTTATTTGCGGAGGAGATTTTTGAGTTCGGGGATATAGCGTTCTTTGGGGCGGTAGCCGCCGATTCTGCCGATTTGTTTACCGTTATGGTCGAGGATGAGGACGGTGGGAACGCCGCCGCCTGCGCCCAGTTCGCGGCGGAGTTTTTCGTTATAATTCTTTTGAGCCTGCGGCATTTTCCCTTTGTGCGGAAAGTTGATATAAACCAGTTCCATCTGCCGGGAGAGGCGGCGGAAGTCGGAGGAGGAAAGTACTTGACTTGCGAGCATTTTGCAGGGACCGCACCAGTCGGCTCCGGTGAAGAGAACAAAAATTTTCTTTTTGAAGGGACGCGCCTTTAAAATAGCGTGTTCCAGGGTGATATTCCATTTTTTTTCGCCTTTTTTCCAACCGTTTGTGCGCGGAATGACCATGCGGCGGACGGCGGGGCGGGGGGCAGCGTTGACTGCCCGGGGAATGCTCCGGGGCGGGGCAAGGAGACTTCTCATATAACGCCGGATGGGTGCCTGAGAGGCGGCATTGATATCCTGCTGCGTGATTTTGGCTCCGGCATTATAAAGAAGCTGAATCATGGCTTTCCAGTTTGTTGAAGCTGCGTAGAACATGGCGGTTCTGCCGTCGGCATCGGGGGCATTGACATCAACTTTGTTGGCAATGAGGGTTTTCAGATCAAGCATATTGCCGCGCTTTGCCGCATCTGCAACGGGGGAGACAATCTTTTTTACAGCAGGGGGTGCAGGAGTTGGTTTGACAACCTTTTTGACAACCTTTCTGACAGTTTTTGCCGGTGTTTTTCGGCGGGGAAGCGTTTTTTTCTTTGCCGGAGCTGTTTTTCGAGGTGCCGGAATGGGTTTTCCCGGAGTCTTTTGCACTTGCTTTACAACATGAACGACCGGTCCCTTTGAGTGATGTGTCGCGGTGAGCGTTTGAACGGAATTTTCTGTTTTTTCATCTTTCTCCCGATTGGCAAGCAGGGCGAATGAGGTAAGCAGGACAGCAAAGAGGGCGCAAATTGCGGCAATTTTATTTTTATGTTTAAAAAGTGCCTGAGCAATGGATGGAGAGGCTTTTTTGATGACAAAATCTTTTTCAGGATTGGCGAGGAACTGCTGTTTCAACTCCTCAACGGAAGTTCCCGGCGGCGGCTCCACCAGGGCAAAACAGGCGTTGACCAACTGCCTGTAAGTGTTGTCAAAATTGCCGTAATGAAGATGATCGCGCTGAATGACAAGTTGTCTGTCGGGAGTGAGCAGAATACTTTCAGAACTGATAAAGTTATCCACGGCACCGCTTGAGATCAAATCGGTTCTTGCGGCGGTGATCTGCCGGAGAATGTGAACAGCCTCAGAGGGTCTTAATTTGTTTCCGGCAAGAGCTTCTTCTTCAAGAGTAAGAGCTTTGCACCAGGGACTGACAATCATTTGAATCGGGTCGCTGTAAAAACGGATGTCAGAAAGAATTGCCGGATTCTGCGTATCTGTCCAGGCGGCAAGATCATTTTGCAGTGCAAAGTCCGCCGGACTGTTCAAAACAGTGATGTTATATTTTTCACCGTTTCTGTCAACGGCAAGATAACTGTGACCGAGATAATTCTGCTTGAGAAATACCTCAATCACAAATCCGCCGATATCAGTACCGGGTGGAAAATATGCACTCATGTTTTATCCTTTATTGATTGCGTGAAGCAAAACGCTTATTCCCGTTGGCGTTGATACCGATGGCATCCATTTCAACCAGCCAGGTCGGGCGGCAGATGGAGCCGCGCACAATCAGGCGCGTTGCAGATTCGGGCAGGGCGCTGTCAATGATTTTTTTCACTCTGTTATAGTCTGCAAAATCGCGCAGATAGATGATTGCCTGAACCAGATCATTCAAAGAGCCGCCGCCCTCTTTCATCAGCGCGTCAACATTTTCAAGCAGACGGAGAGTCTGTTTTTCAACATCCTGAAGATGAACGACTTTTCCCTCTTTGTCAATGCTGGCAGTCCCTGAAATGTAGTAACAGGAACGGTCGCCGTAAATAATGCGTGTCCCCCGTTCAAAGGTCACGCCGTAAATGTGGGTCGGTGAAAGATGCTCCGGCGCATGAAGATACTGTATCTGCTCAGGCTTGTGGCCGAAAAGAGCCATGGAGTCCATGCGGACCAGACGGTAATGGGGATGAGAAGAACCCTCAATGCCGGTACTGGTGATGTAATGGGTGTCTGCTGTCATGCCCCATTGAGTGAAAAGGTCTTTTCGTGCGGTGACAAGATCGGCGTAGTTGTTGTCAATGTCACGGCAGTAAATCCAGGTGCGCTGGAGATTTTCAGGAATGTTTCCGCCTCTGGAAGTGATGATTTTTTCAGCGGCGAGAAATTCCTCATTCATCTGCGGACCGCTGCCCCGGGTGGAAAGATTCCGTGTGTTGAAATAAATATGGGTGTAGGAATCATCGTCAATTTGAGCCATATCCTCTTCGGGATAAGAGACATTTCCCCTGAAAAAATAGGCTTCAAGTCCCGCATGCGAACCGTTGAGAGGGGCCTGTCCGACGGCGGCAACAGCACAGCGGCAGTTGGTGTCTGCCAGAGCTTTGCGGAGGATATCCTCCTGATTGGCAATGTCGCTCAAATGAAAACGGAACCAGACGGGCATATAGTTTGCAGGAGCTTCTGCCAGCGTTTTTAAAATAAGTTCTTTAACTTCAGCATAAAAGTCGGCACGCGGTTCAACAGTACCGCAGAAGAAAGCTTCGTTTTTAAAGATGTTGAACATGTTGTATACTCCAGTCTTTTTTTGTCAAAGCGTCAGGAACCCTTCAGGGACCAGTCCACTCCGTTGTAAGAGGTTGTTTTTGAAAAAGGCCGGCTTCCGAAAAAGCCTTTCCGCGCTGACAGCGGCGAGGGATGTACTGATTCCAGAACCAGATGTTTAGAGGTGTCGATCAAGGTTTTTTTACTGATGGCAAAATTGCCCCAGAGAATAAAGACAATACGTTCTCTTTTTGCGCTTAATGCCCTGATGACGGAATCGGTAAAAGTTTCCCAGTTCGCTTTTTTTGCGTGACTTGCGGCGGCACCGCGGTCAACGGAAAGAACCGCATTCATCAAAAGAACACCGTTCTGCGCCCAGGAGGTCAAATCTCCGGAGTCGGGAACGGGATTTCCCGTATCAGAGGAATACTCCTTGAAGATATTTTTCAGACTGGGCGGGAATTTGACCTTTTCAGGAACAGAAAAAGCCAATCCCTGAGCCTGTCCCGGTTCGTGATAGGGGTCCTGTCCGATGATGACCGCACGGACCTGTTCCGGACAAGTCAGGGTAAAGGCGCGGAAAATACTGCCGGCAGGGGGATAAACTTCGTGTTCATTCCGTCTTGACGCCACCCAGTTCAGGGTGTTTTCAAGGGCGGACATATCGGTATATCCCTCAAGAAAAATTTTCCAGTTATCCGGCAGTTTTTCCATATTTCACTTACGCCTGATTCAACGCCTGATCAAAATCTGCAATGAGATCGTCGATGTTTTCAATTCCGACAGAAAGACGGATGAGATCGGGAGAAACGCCCGCAGCGACCAGTTCCGCATCAGAGAGCTGACGGTGGGTCATGCTTGCCGGATGCAGCACACAGGTACGGACATCTGCCACATGGACCACGATTGCCGCAATTTTGAGCGCATTCATCACCCGTTCACCGGCAGCGGAACCGCCCTTGACACCGAAGCAGAGTACGCCCGAAGCGCCTTTGAGATACTTCTGCACCAGCGGATACTGGGGACTGTCAGGCAATCCGGGATAGTTGACCCAGCCGACTTTGGGGTGATTACGCAGGAACTCCGCCAGCTTCATGGCATTGGAGCAGTGACGTTCCATTCTCAGGTGGAGTGTTTCCAATCCCAGATTGGTGAGGAACGCGTTGAAGGGCATCATGGGCATACCGTAGTCACGCACCAGCTGAACACGCAGTTTGACTGAGAAGGGGGATGCCGCAAAATCACGGGTGTAAATCAAGCCGTGATAACTTTCATCCGGTTCGGTAAATTCGGGGAAGTTGCCGTTGGCCCAGTTGAAATCACCCTTTTCCACAACGATACCGCCGACGCTTGTGGCGTGTCCGTCCATGTATTTGGTGGTGGAGTGGGTCACGATATCCGCACCGAAGTCAAAGGGATTGCAGAGAACCGGTGTCGGGAAAGTGTTATCCACAACCAGCGGCACGCCGTGACGGTGCGCAACTTTGGCGTAAAGTTCAAAGTCTGCGACAATCAGCGCAGGATTTGCAAGACTTTCCAGAAAGATCGCCTTGGTTTCGGGGCGCATCTGCGCTTCAATTTCCTCTTCCGTTGCCGTGGGCAGAACAGTGGTGACGGTGATACCGTTCTTTTTGAGCGTGTTGGTGAAAAGAGAGACCGTTCCGCCGTAGAGGGTACTTCCGGCAAGGACATGATCTCCGCAGCGGGCAATGTTCATCAGGGCAAAGGCGTTTGCCGCCTGTCCGCTTGAAAGGGCGACTGCCGCCACACCTTTTTCCATGGCGGCAACTTTTTTCTCAAAGGCATCCACGGTGGGATTGGCAAGGCGGGTGTAGAAGAAGCCCGGTGCTTTGAGGTCAAAGAGATCTGCCACACTCTGGGCATCGTCGTATTTGAAGGTGGTACTCTGGGCGATGGGAACGATTCTGGGGTCTCCGTTGCCCGGTTCATACCCGCCCTGAACGGCGAGTGTTTCGATTTTCCAGTTTTTATCCATTATTTATCTCCTTTGAAAAAATGTTTCAAAATATCCTGAATATGTCTGTCCCAGAATTCCCACGAATGGGCGCCGGGTGTTTCCTGATAAAGATAGTTCTGCCACTTCAATCTTTCAAGTGCATCGCAAAGTTTCCGGTTGTCTTTCAGCAGAAAATCCTCATTTCCGCAGAAGTGGATGATATCCGGTTTCGGTGTTTGCTGTGAAACTTTTTCGATCAATGTAAAAATATCGTTGCCGTTGGCAATCGTTTCTTCAGGAGAACCGAAAATATTCTGCCACATATTCTTATCGAAGGTGTCGTTTGAAAACTTGTCAACGATATCCGTCACGGCGGACATGATTCCGGCGGCGGCAAAACGCTCAGGAAAATGCAGTGCGGTTTTGAGTGCGCCGTAACCGCCCATTGAGAGTCCGGCGATGAAAGTGTCTTTTCTTTCGGTGCTGACCGGAAACATTCTGTTGACAAAAGAGGGCAGTTCTTCTGAAATGGCTTTGAACCAGGCACTTCCGTGTTTCATGTCTGTATAAAAACTGCGGTCTCCGTCGGGCATGATGACGGCGGTGCCGTAGAGTGTTGCGTAGCGTTCAATATTGCTGCGGCGCAGCCAGATGGTGTGGTCATCACTGAGACCGTGCAGAAGATAAACCACGGGGAATTTTTTGTTTTCCACAATAACGTTATCCGGAAAAACCGCATTGAATGCCATTTGTTTTCCCAGAACACTTGAAACATATCCGACTTGAAAAAAAGCCATTTTGTCCTCCGGAACTTACACTGCCGCTGCAAGCAGCAGGATTACGATAATGATAAGAAGAAGTGTGAAACAGCCTGTACTGCGGCGGTTTTGCGGATTGCCCGCCTCCCATTGTGTTCCGCAGTTGCGGCACACCAGATCGACTTTTCCGGCGCCCAACAGTCCCATGAGCAAGCCGATCCAGCCGAAAAGCAGCAGTCCCAGACAGCCGCAGCCCGGACTGTAATTGCGGCGTACCGCAGAAATATCCTGAGAACCGCAATTCGGACAGCACACCCTGTTTTCAGGACGCGGCGTTTCGTATTTGAATCCCGCCGCACACCAGGGACATGTCGGGGAATTGGCGGGAACATCCCGTCCGCATTTTGCACATTTCATGTTCAACTTCCTTATATTTTATTATAGCACAGAAATAAAATACTGCTGAATAGCCGTTTTTTCAAGTTGACAACCCGGTCAGAAAGTTATATATTAACAACATTGCAGTTCAATTTAAGAATAATCTGTCCCGTGACGGCGGAATACCGGGGAAAACAGAATAAAATTTCCGCAGAAAAACAGGTAAAAAATATGAGCAACAGTTCCTTTTTGATTCTTTTTATTGCTTTTATTGCATTTATGGGCGTAGTTCCCTTTCTTATGCGGCGTTTGGGAGTGCCGTCGGTGATTTCTCTGCTCGTCGTCGGTATGCTGATCGGTCCCACCGGTGTCGGTATAGATTTGATCGGTCTGATTTCAAAAAGTTTGAGTTTTTTGCGCGACCCGTCTGTCAACGCTTCAGTTTATGCCGCCCAGACTGCCAGCCACTTTTCTTCTCTTGTGGATTCTCTCGGTTCGCTCGGACTGATGTTTCTCATGGCTCTTGCCGGTATGGAGGCGGACTTCAAACTGATCAAATCTGTCAAAAGTTCGGTCATTTCCCTGAGTATTTTGACTTTTCTTCTGCCTGCCGTTGCCGGATATGTGCTTTATGACTACTATTGCCCCAATGAATTGGCGGGTAAACTGCTTTATGCCTCTTTGTTCGCCTCGCACTCCGTCGGCATTGTGTTCCCTGTTATCCGCGAACTGAAAATGTCCAGAACAAAATTCGGTGCCGCCGTACTGATTTCCACTGTTATCACCGATATCGCCAGTATCATTCTGCTGGCGGTAAGTGTTCAGATTTTCCGCCAGAACCAGAATATTTCGCACATGATCGTTAAGGGAACTCTTTCCATCTTTGACCATATGGACAGTTCCATTCTCGGCAACAGTTTCATGCCTGTTTTTCTGCTGCTTGTTCTGGTTTATCTTGTACTGAGCGTCTTTCTGGTTGACCGTATCAGCCGGAAACTGCTTGAAATTTTTACGCCCGGAGAAGACATCCTTGTCACCATTATTCTGCTGATTATTCTTGTTGTTGTCGTCATCGGTGAACTTTTCGGAATCAACCTCGTTGTCGGCGCCTTTATCGCCGGTCTGGGATTGGCAAGAGTCGTCAAACGGGCGGATATGCTGCTTTTCCGCCGTTTTGAAAGTATCGGATACGGATTTTTGATTCCGTTCCTCTTTGTGTCGATCGGTATGAAAACGGATTTTTCCGCTTTCGGAGAAACCGGCAGTCTCGGAATTGTTCTGCTGACTGTTCTTCTGCTTGTCGGCAGCAAAGTTTTCTCCGGCTTCCTTGCCATGCGTATCACCGGATTCAACAATGCTGCCGGATTGACCGCAGGTCTGATGACTGTGCCGCAGCTTTCTGCGACACTTGCCGCCGCCGCCATCGGTAAGGATATCGGTATTTTGAATGATACATTCTTTAATGCGATTATCATTCTTTCCATCGTGACAACTCTGCCGATTCCCAATCTGGTGCGCTTTGTTGTCAAAAAATCCGGACTCTCTTTCCCCGTGGTGGAAGATGTTTCCGTGCCGAGTGTCGTTAAAGATGATGAATTGCTCTGAAATTTTCTTTCTGTGGGGGTGAAATATGAATAATGAACGCGAACTGTTTGCGTCCCGTCTGGGATTTATCTTGATGACTGCCGGATGTGCCATCGGTCTGGGCAACGTCTGGCGTTTTCCGTACGTTGCCGGACAATACGGCGGCGGACTTTTTGTGCTGCTCTATTTGTTCTTTCTCGTCTTTCTCGGATTCCCCGTGATGATGATGGAGCTTGCCCTGGGCAGAGCCGGCAGAAGCACCTATCCCGGCGCTTTTCAGAAGTTGACCCTCTCAAAAGCGAAAAAGCCCTGGTACATCATCGCTCTTATTCTTTTTTCAGGAAGTTTTATTCTGCTCTCCTTTTATACTGTCATCACCGGGTGGCTGTTTTCTTACACCTTTGAATATTTGAAAGGCGGCGCAAATCTCAAATCCGGATATTTTGAGGCGTTTCTGAAGAGCCCCGGGAATCAGATCATCTGCACTTTTGTCATGCTCGCTGCAACTGTTGCCATCTGTCTCGGCGGCATCCGTAAAACCATTGAAAAAAGTATCAAGTGGATGATGGGCGGTTTGTTTTTTCTTCTTCTGGTTCTGGTTGTCAAGTCCCTCTGTCTGCCCAATGCTTCGGCAGGAGTCAGGTTCTTTCTTATGCCCTCGTTTGAAAAATTTGCCGGCAACAACTTTCTTGAAACAGTCCATGCTGCCATGAGTCAGGCATTTTTTACCCTGAGTCTGGGCATCGGCAGTATCGCCATCTGCGGCAGCTACTTCGGAAAAGAACGCTCCCTGCCCAATGAAGGACTCTGGATCGTTATCTTTGATACCCTCGTTGCCGTTTGTGCCGGATTGATCATTTTTCCCAGTTGTTACGCCTACAACGTTGCACCCGGTGCCGGTCCCTCCCTGATTTTCATCACCCTGCCGCTGGTCTTTCAGAATATGGCTGCCGGATGGCTCTGGGGAAGTCTCTTTTTCCTCTTTCTGACGATTGCCGCTTTTTCCACGCTGGTCGCCGTCTTTGAAAATCTTGCCGCTTTCGGCATTGATGAATTGAAGTGGTCCCGCAAAAAGTCCTGCACCGTTTTCGGTCTGGCTCTGGCTGTTTCTTCTCTGCCCTGCATATTCGGATTCAATATTTTAAGCAATTTTCACCCCCTGGGCGGCTCCAGCAACATCCTCGACCTTGAAGATTTTATCGTCAGCGATAATCTGCTCCCTCTGGGCGCACTCATTCTTTCCATCTTCTGCACCCGTCGCTTCGGCTGGGGACAGGAAAACTTCTATAATGAAATCAATACCGGCAAAGGATTGAAATTCCCCCGCTTCTTCGGCTTCTATCTCAAGTGGATTCTCCCCCTTATCATCTTTGCCATCTGGCTGATCGGCATCTGCAAACGCTTCTTCTGATAAAGATGCGGGAACGGGTTTTTCACGGTCTGAATAAGGCAGTCTTTTTTTGTCAAGATTTTATTTGAAACAGACAGGCATTTTATGGACCTTGTGGACCATATGGACAAAATGGACGAAAGGCTTTTAAGTTTGAGTTGCTTTGCGGTTTCTTTGTCAGCGGCGAGCTGTTCAGCCTTGAACTCCGTATAATTTTTGCGCAGGATGGGTTTGGTCAAATCTCTGTAAAAATCAAAGAGATCATAGTTCTCCGGATTTCTGTCAATAACCGTTCCGGTAAATGGTTTGAGAATATCAACATAATCGCGCACTTCCTCAGCGGAATACTCTGAAATGGAAAAACGCAGTCCGTCCGACCCGTCCGACCCGTCCGACCCGTCCGTTCCTGTCCGTTCCTGTCCGTTCCTGTCCGTTCCAATCCGTTCCCGTCCGTTTCTGTCCGTTTCAACGCGGCTTCTGCGATTCCCTTACGCCTTTGGCAGATAAAGGCAGAAGGTTGTGCCTTGCCCCAGGGCGGATTCAAGATGTATCCAGCCGTTGTGGTGGTTGACGGTGCCGTAGACCATGGCAAGTCCCATACCGGTACCGACGCCGACGGGTTTGGTGGTGAAGAAGGGGTCGAAGACTTTTGCTTTGACTTCTTCGCTCATGCCGCAGCCGTTGTCTTTTACTTTAATAAAAAGATACTGTGCGATATCTTTGTTTTCAAAATCGGCGGGAACGTTGAAAGGCAGTCCGGAGTCGCAGGCATTGCCGACACTGATATAAATATTGCGTTCATCCTGTTCTGCCGTGGCATCGACGGCGTTGAGACAGAGATTGATCAAAATCTGCCGCAGCTGGACGTTATCGCCTTTGACAAACCAATCACCTTCGGCAATTTCGTGCTGAAGAGAGACTTTGTTGCTGATGTGCGGTTCAAGCAAGGTTGCGCTGTCTTCAAGGAGTTTGCGGATATTCTGATTTTCAACGCGGTACTGTCCTTTGCGGGCAAAGCCGAGAAGCTGTGTGGTGAGATTGCTGGCCTGTTCAGCGATTTTGCCGATACGTTCAAGGCGTTTGCAGAAATCAGGATGTTCAGAATTCATCATAATCCCCATATCCACATGTCCGAGAATGGAGTGGATGCAGTTGTTGAAATCGTGGGCGACGCCGCCTGCGAGGACGCCGAGGGATTCCAGACGCTGGGCGTGGAAAAGCTGTTCCGTCAGGGCCTGTTTTTCTGCGGCGGATTTGAGTTCATCGGTAATATCGTGTCCGACGAGGACCAGAAGCGTTTTGTCGCTGACCCGGATCGGTGTCAGAGAGTTGTCAATCTGCCTGGGATTGCCGGAGTCCGGATCAAGGACACATTTGAAACGGATGGGGGTATCCGTCATATAGAGGACTTCAGGACTTTCATAGTCTGTCAGGCTGACTCTGGAAAAAAGTTCAAAGCCGATCAACTCCTTTTCGGATTTGCCGAGAGCCCGTGCCGCGGCACTGTTCAAATCGCAGATTTTTCCGTCGGTATCCAGAATGACGATCAATTCGGTAACGTTCAAGAGGATTTTCTTGTAACGGTTTTCCCATTCTTTCACGTTTTCTTCAAGAATTTTTGCGCGTTCATAACTGCCGAAGAAGGCGAAAAACAGATCAAGCGGAGAGGAGGCTCCTGAAACTTTTTCAGTTTCCAGTTTGGATAGATATATTGAAATGATAACACTCAGCCAGACGTTGATGATGGCACGGACGATTTGATCTCCGGAAAAGACTTCCAGCGGCATACCGGTTCCCAGACGGACCAGCAGAACCGGCATGATACAGGCAAACTGTGCGGCAAAGAGGGCGCCCGCAACCCGGATGAAGACCGGCTGTTTCCAGTTTTGAAGTTTGGTATAGGCTGCCGGAACGATGAAAAAGTCCGCCAGGTGCAGCAAGGTCGCCAGATTCACGTCGCGCCGGGCAGAGCTTAAAAGCATATCAAGCGTCGGTCCTGATAAACCGCTGGAAATGGAAAATCCCAGCCAGTTGCATTGCAGACTTGTGACTTCTCCGAGATAGATGTAAAATCCGAAAAGGATTGTTGCGCCGATGATGATATGCTGTGTTGCGCGTATGCCCGATACGATGTAAAGCACAAGAAATGCGCCAAGAACCGGCAGATAACAAATGGCATTGCCGATCAGAAAAGAACAGTCTTTATTCAACACGCCCCGGATTTCTGCGGCATTGAGCAAGTGACAGAGAATCAGCAGAAACCCCATTGCCATGGCAAAGGGACTTTTGCCGATGGCACGGCGCTGCTGAAAGCAAATCAGCAGAGCAATGAATGCAAAGGTCAATTCCAGAAAATTAAGAAGCAGAGCATGCAGGAATTCAAACATCTTTTTTTCTCCGTTCTGCGATTTCGCTTAAGTGACGTGTTCTTTTCCACAACTGGATGGCGTTCCAGGTATTGTGCCAGATGACGTAAAACGCCGGACCCAGTGCCGCAGCGGGAACGCCGTAAGTCATGGCAAGATAAATGGTGAGCGTGGTATTTTTCTGTCCCAGCGACTGACCGCACTCCAGACTGCGCCGTTTGCCGCCGATGCGGGAACCTGTGAAAAATCCCAGCGCACAGATGACGGCGGATATGAGAGCGATGGCAAGAACTTCACTTTTTCCCTCTGAACGGGAATAAAGAAATTTTGCAGCATTGGCAATAATCAGAAAAATCGCAAAGACCCAGATTGAAAATGCACAATTATTGGCAGCTTTGAGAAAGAAATCCTGCTTTTTGACCAGACGGCGGAAAAGCATGACGCCGATAAAGGGAATGCCCATCACAAAAAACAGACTGCCTGCAACGTGCAGAAAAAGTCCGCTTGTTTCCGAACCGGTCACAAAGGGAATCAGCCAGGGAAACAAAAGTGCCATGGCAATATTGGTGACAAGAAAACTTGAAATGACAAAATCACACCGTCCCCCCAGCATGGAAGTCACGGCACTTGCGGCCGTGGCAGTCGGGGTGATCCCCGTGAAAAATGCCGCCTCTGCCAGAACAGGATATCCCGAATAATACAGTATTGCCCAACTGCCCATGCCCAGAACCAGATTGGCAGCAAGGATCAACCAGTGTTCTTTTCTCAGCGGACGGCGTGAAGCACGCATTTTAAGCAGAGAACAGAACATCATCAGCGCAATCAGATAGCGGATGAGAAAACTCAGTGCCGCCGCCTGCGGAAAGCAGAATCCCGCCGCAAATGCGCCGAAAAGGGCAAAGGTTTTAATCTGGCTTTTCATGTGTTAAACGGTATATTTTTCAACGGCTTCAAGCAAAGTTGAACAGACATCAAATCCGGAATCAAGTGCTTTCTGAACGTATTTGGGACCGTATCCGGTTTCCAGCAGAATGGATTGTCTGACACCGGCGTTGCGTCCGGATTCAAGATCTGAAAATTTATCTCCGACCATGAAGGAAGAGGAGATATCTATATCCAGATCTGCCGCGGCAGAGAGAAACAGTCCCGGCGCAGGCTTGCGGCAGGAACACTCACCCGTGTAATCAGGATGATGACAGCAGGTGTAAAACGCATCGATTTTTTCACCGTATGCATCAAGAAGAGTCTGCAATTTTTCATGGCACAATTCCACATCTTTTTCAGTGAACATGCCCCGTGCCACGCCGGATTGATTGGTCAGAACGACAGCCATCATACCTTTTTCGTGAATTTTCCGGATTGCTTCAGGCACATTCTTTTCAAGCTCGACCAGTTCAGGATCGTGCAAATAACTTATCTGACGGATCACAACACCGTCACGGTCAAGAAAAAAGGCTTTTTTCGCCATAAAATCATTCTCCCAATTCAAAAACAGCGGAAACCGGGTCGTCCAGCAGTTCTTTTATTTTTTCCGCTGCCTGCTGACGTGCCTCTTTATCCGGAAACAGGGCAATTATTGAAGAACCTGAACCGGATACCATCACCCGCAAGGCTCCCGACAAAGTCAGGTCCTGCCGCAACACTTCCAGCAGGGGGAACTTGTCAAACAGGGCATATTCCAAATCATTGTGCATAAGTTTTGCAAGGGCGGAAATCTCATTGCCTTGCAGGGCAGAGAGCAGTTCTTTTGCGATATTTTCCTGTGCAGGCGTTATGCGTTCCTTTGCCATATTGCAGTATGCCCAGCGCGCACTGACGGGAAATCCCGGAAAAATAATCAGAAAAGGCGGCAGTTTTTCCGGCAGGGGAAACGCTGTCATCTTTTCGCCGATACCCTCAGCAAGAACCAGTCCGGGAGAAAGAAAAAACGGTACATCCGCACCGGTTTTTGCGGCAATTTCAAGCAGCTTTTCTTTTCCGAGTAAGCCGTATTGTTCTTCAAGCATACGCAGAACAGTTCCGGCATCGGCACTGCCGCCGCCGAGTCCTGCGGCGGAGGGAATCTCTTTTTTTATGAATATGCGCCAGCAGGGGGAAATCCCCGCCGCCAGAGCATAAGATTGTGCGGCTTTGCCTGCCAGATTATCCAAGTCCTGCGGCAGAGACGGATCGTCGCAGGAAACTTTAATGCCGGGGGCGGCGGCAAAATCAAACTCAACGGTATCCGAGGGGGTCTCAAGGTATTGAAACAAGGTTACGATATCGTGATAACCGTTTTCCCTCTTTCCCGTTACCTTGAGATACCAGTTGATTTTGCAGCCGCTTCGGGATGTTTTTATCATCTTATTTCATCTCATCCGGCGTGCAGGGGGCAAACTTGAAACCGTACTGTTCGTTGTAACGGCGGGCTTCACGTTCGATGGCAACAGCCATACGCAGGGCGCGCAGTCCCTGATCTCCCGGAACCTTGGTCGGGGTGACAATGCCGGTTTCTTTCGTCTTGTTGACGGCGGCAATGAAGTCCTCAAGTTCAGCTGCGAGGGCGTTTTTGTCGTCAAGATCAACATCTTTGCGGGCAAGTCCCAGACGGTTGCGCTTGAGAACCATACCGAAGTGATTGCCGTAGTCCATGGAAATATAGCAGTCATCCTGGAAGACTCTGAAACGGCGCAGGGGTTCCTGACTGACACGGCTGGCGGTGAGGCTTGCACAGCTGCCGTTGACGAACTTGATGCGGGCGTTGACGATATCTTCAGTACCGCTCAAGACGGGGATACCCACAACGTCAATGCGTTCAACATCGGCTTTGACCATGGTGAGAACCAGATCGATATCGTGGATCATCAGGTCGAGAACGACACTCACCTCAGTACCTCTGCGGTGCTGTCCCGGACGCGGCGGAGGATATTTCGCCAGACGGTGCGCTTCAATGAAACGGGTCGCCGCATGATATTTTTCCAGAAAATCCATGGCGGGATTGAAACGCTCCACATGACCGACACCGAAAACCACATTGTGTTTTTTTGCAGTTTCGACCATGAGTTCCGCATCTTTGATTGAGGAGGCGATGGGTTTTTCAACCAGCACATGTTTGCCCATTTCAAGCAGCGGGATCGTCGTCTGAGCGTGATAGTTGGCGGGAACAGCTACGCTCAGCGCATCGCATTGTGCGGCAAGCTCTTCCCACTTTTCAAAGACTTTGAGATTGAATTCTGCGCCGACTTTCTCAGCGGCATCTTTCTGGACGTCAAAAATTCCGACGACTTCGGCATTGGGACTTTCTGCGTACAGACGGGCATGATGTCTGCCCAGGACTCCTACGCCGATAACTCCGACTTTCAATTTTCCGTCAGCCATGATTATTCCCCCTGAATTATCTTTTTTTCAGCGCTTTTGCGCCGATATCTTTTCTGTAATATGCGCCGTCAAAAGAGATTTCAGCGACGCCCTTGTAGGCATTGGCGATGGCATCTGCGATATCTTTGCCCAGAGCTGAAACGCCCAGAACGCGTCCACCGGCGGAAACGATCGCCCCGTCCTTGAATGCGGTTCCTGCGTGGAAGACCACGGCACCGGTGGCGGCGGCTTTATCCAATCCTGAAATGACTTTGCCCTTTTCGTATTTGCCGGGATATCCGGCTGAGGCGATGACAACGGAAACCGCCGGTTCATCTCTCCAGGCAATCCTGGCATTTGCCAGGTCGCAGGTCGCTGTTTTGTAAAGCACATCGGCGAGATCGCCGACAAAACGCCGCATGACAGGCTGAGTTTCGGGATCGCCGAAACGGACATTGAATTCCAGCACTTTGGGTTCATCGTTTTCAATCATCAGTCCCACGAAAATCACGCCGCGGAAGTGCAGATTTTCTGCCTGAACACCCTTGAGGAACGGTTTGAGGACCTTTTCTTCAATGCGCTTTGAAACAATGTCATTGACCACCGGAGCCGGAGAATATGCACCCATGCCGCCGGTATTGGGACCCGCGTCATTGTCAAATATACGTTTGTGATCCTGAGAGGGCGCAAGAGCAACGATGGATTTGCCGTCGCAGAGAGCAAAGATACTTGCTTCTTCTCCGGTGAGCATTTCTTCAATAACGACTTTTGCTCCGGCGGAACCGAATTCACCGTCAAAGCACTGGTCTGAGAACGCAACAGCTTCAGCTTCAGAGAGCGCGACCAGAACGCCTTTACCGGCGGCAAGACCGTCAGCCTTGACAACAATACCTTTTGCTCCGGCAGCAAACTCTTTTTTAATGTATTCTCTTGCAGAAGCAGCATCAGTACAGGCACAGCCTTTTGCCGTCGGGATGCCGTATTTGATCATGAATTCTTTGGCAAAATCTTTGCTGCCTTCAAGCATTGCCGCCTGTTTGTCAGGACCGAAAACGGTCAATCCCCGGGCGCGGAATACGTCAACGACTCCGGCGCAGAGGGGGGCTTCGGGACCCACCACGGTCAGATCGATTTTGTTTTCCTGAGCAAAATCAGCAAGTTTATCCAATTCACTGACTTCAATGGAAACGCATTGGGCAACTTCGGCAATACCGGCATTACCGGGAGCGCAGTACAATTCTTCCACAGCCGGACTGTTTTTCAATGCCCAGGCAAGAGCATGTTCACGTCCGCCTGAACCGATAACTAATACTTTCATAGATATTCCCCCTGTTGATTATGGTGTTTTAATTACGACTTTTCCTTCGTAAGACATGTCGAAAAGTGTTCTTCTGTCTCCGTTTTTCAGCGCATTGATGATTGCGCTTTGCAGAACCTGAAGTTCAAACTTCAATCCCCGGTGTTTGACGGGGAGATAGACCCTGTACATCGGATATCTGCGGTACTTAAAATAAACGTACATTTTATCCCGTTTTTTGAGTGATACCTCCATGATTGTGAAGTCAGGAAAATCCCGGGTCGCTGTCATGATCAGATCCACAGCCGGTTTGACGGCGTTGAAAGGTTCTCCGTCCTTTGCTCCGGCAAGAGAAATTCCCGAAATAGTCGGCAGACGTCTCAGTTTTGACATGACTTGCGCTCTGGGCATGACGATGGTCTTGCTGTCCACCAGCCAGGGCGAGTTGGCACTGCCGAGAACGGCACGGGGAACGCGTTCAACAACTTGAAAGAGCAGTGTGTCCGGCAGGATACGCATGACAGAACAGCTGTCGATACCCGGCACTTTTCCGGTGTCCCGTCTGATCGTTTTCAAATCAAGCTTGAACAGATTTGTTTCTTTTTTCAGTTTTATTTTCCGGGCAAACTGTTCCGGATGATTTTTCCAGTATCCCGTACCTGTTACCAGTACCTTTTGAAGATTGAAACGCGGATTTCCCGTGAAAAGAACTCTGAAAAGGGCAATAACGGCAAAAACTGCTGCCGCCGCTGCACACAGAATCAGCAGCAGGGCAAAAAATGCTCCGAGGCTTCTCTTTTTTTTCTGCTTGTCTCCGGCAGGAGATGTATTGTTTTTCTTTACCGCACCCATGAATCAAACCTTAAAAAATCTTTTTCCGGAATTCGTCTTCCAGTTTTTGAGCGGTTCTGATACGCAGGAACTTTATTCTCTGTCTGTGATCGTACCAGAGCGCGTAAATACTTAAAATACCCGAGATGAGAAAGCCGCCCATTCCGATCAGCGGGATACCTTCCCAGACCGGCGGGATCTTTGCCACAATCATCAGGGCTGAACCGAGGAACAATGCCGCCAGAAGCAGGGCGCGCGAAAGACGCTCCCCTGTCAGATAAAGCGTTTCTTCAATATCATTGAGGCGGTGGTGTTCGATTCTCAACGTGAAACTGCCCTCTTCAAGCTGTGTTAAAATGGAACCTGCCGTTCCGGGAAGATTCTGAAGGATTTCTGTATTATCCTCCAGGTCGTTGAAAAAACGGCGGAAGAAACGGCGCGGATCAAGTGCTTTGAATTTTGCCGTTGCCAGAAAAGGTTTGACCATTTCCACGATTTTCAAATCAGGATAAAAATCTTTGCCCAGATGTTCGATCGTCATCAAAGACTTGAACATCATGTACAATTCAGGGCGCAGAGCCAGTCCGTGCGCATCGAGCATTTTGAGCAGATCATTGAGGATTTTTGCCAGACTCAGACGGTCAAGAGGCAGATTGATATTGGCATCCACCAGATCTGCGGCATCGCGTTCAAGCGTGAGGCGATTGCCGTTGAAGTGACTGCGTACTGTCATTTTCAGAGCATGATCGACCATACCGGGAATATCATTATCAAGCATGCATGAAAGGGTTTTCAAAAAGGTGCGTCTTTCGCGCTGGGCAATTCTGCCCATCATGCCGAAATCAATGAAACACAGACGGTTGTCCGGCAGAATGAGAATGTTCCCGGGATGCGGATCGGCGTGGAAAAATCCGGCGATGAAAATTTGATGCAAAAGAGAATTAACGCCGTGTTCCGCAATTTTTTCCAGATCGTATTTTTCCCTTAATGCGGGATTCTGCTGGATTTTTCCGGCGGAGTCGCCGCTGATGAACTCCATAGTGAGCATGGCAGAAGTTGTATAATCAAAGAAAACCTGTGCTGTTTTGATATGCACATCTTTTGCACTGTCTGCAGCAAAACGGGTCAGGTTTGCCGCTTCGACCATATAATCCAGTTCACGTGCAAGACTGTGCGAAAACTCCTCAACGATTTTGACCGGACGGAATTTTGCTGCGGAATTGCTGCCGGATTCCAGACGGGAAGCGATGAAATGCATGATTTCCAGATCTTCTTTGATGATCTCCGTCACGCCGGGACGGCGGACTTTGACTGCAACACATTGACCGTTGCAGCGGAGAACGGCTTTATGGACCTGTCCGATACTTGCGGAAGCAAGAGGTGTTTCGTCAAAACTTGAAAAAATCTCTTCAATTTTCCTGCCGGTTTCAGCTTCAATGATTTTTTTGATTTCTGAAAAATCAACAGGAGTGACATGTTCCGTCAGATTTTTGAGTTCTTCAGCATAGACATTGCCGATCATATCCGGACGGGTGGAAAGAATCTGTCCGAGTTTGACAAACGTCGGTCCCAGTTCTTCAAGCATGTGCCGGAGCCGGGCAGGGCGGTCAAGTGCGGAAATATCCGGCATATTTTTTCTTTTGCGTGAGGATTTGCGGTGACGGTGTTCCGGAAAATAGACAGAAACAAGCTCCCGGAAACCGCAGGAAGCCACGATTTCCAGAATATTCCAGAACCGGCGCAGCGTGCGCAGATCCCGGTTTATATGAAAGCTTTTTGTTATCAGATTTTCCATTTCTTCAACTGTTCACCAAAAAATTTTTTGTACTGAAGATAATATAATGCCTTACACGGCTGTCTTCAACGTCCGAAATGTCTGCTTTTCTCTCTTTGCTGCACTTTTCGGCGTTTATCCGCCGGATTACGGACTGAAACGGTGGAAACTTTACTTGAAAGTTTGACCGAAGAGAGAGTCAATTCCGCTTTGACGAAGTATCTTCTTTCATTGCCGGGGGTGATGTTCAAACTGTCAACAAAGGGCAGCTGCTTGGTGATGAACATTCTGTTGCCCGGCGTCAGGCTCAAAGGATAACGCCACGCCGGTTTTTTCGGTGTGAAATCCAGTTTGACCCAGCCCTGCGGATCATAAGTTGTCATGCCCGGCAGCCAGTTCTGACAGTAGAGAACGATATTGTCCCCCTCGTTGGAATACCATTCTTTGATTTCAATATTTTTTTCTCCGCCGTTGATGAGGGCAAAGGTGAGAAAACCGCCTTCACCGGAAAAAAGCTGTCCGTTGCCGGTAAGTTCAAGTTTGAGTTTGTGGTTGCGGATGGGGGCATACTTTTCCTTTTCCCGTTCACCGAGGGCACGGCGGGTGGAGCCGACTTCGGTCCTGACACAACCGGCAGTTGACAGTATGCACAAACAAAGTATGAAAAAAGCGGTCAGTCTGTTCATGGTATCTTTCCTTATAATAAATTACTTCAATGCAGAGAGCTGTTTGAAAAGTTCCGCTTTTTCCTCTGCGGATTGAGCGGCTTTCAAACGGTTCTTCAATTCTTCTCTTTTTTTCTTTTTCTGCACACGGCGGAAGTCGTCAATACTCTGAGTGACGGCTTTTGCCACATCAGGACACTCGGCATTCTCAACCAGTATCCGGCTGATTTCAGGGACGGGATGTTCCGTCAGGGAGTCTGAAATATCTTTTATCCCCTGCTGAAACTCGTTGTTGAGTGCGGCATCAATCAGCGTATTGAGAGCTTTGGTGACCGGGTCTTGTGAAGAAAGTTCCTCAGGTTCAAGCATTTCAGATATCTGTCTTGCGGCGTTTTCGCTGTTTACGGCAAGTTCCAGCAGTGAAATCAGTGCAACGGGATAGACAAATTGCGGCGTTTCCGGAACGACCTTTTTTTCAACTTCCTGCTCCTGTTGCTGCGGAGAACCGAAACCGTCACGGCGGCGGTCTCTTTTGCGGATGGCGGCAAGTTCGGCGTAAATGGCGTCTATACTTACTTTCAACGCATCGGCGGCTTCGGAGACGTATCCCTCAAGTTCCACGCGGTTTTCAACCAGTTTCAGGTAATTGGCAATCCAGGCGGCGGCACCGCCTCTGCCCACGGGGGAATTGAGATCAAATTTATCTGCAAGACGTGAGGTTAAAACTGACAGCAGCGGACGGGCATTTTCAAGGACGGCGGCAACCGCCTCTTTTCCGCCTGTGGAATAAAGTTCATCGGGGTCTTTGCCGCCCGGAATACTGATGACTTTGACATCCATGGATAACGGCAGAAGAATCTCCGCCGCACGTTCAACGGCTTTCATGCCTGCGCCGTCAGCGTCAAAGGCAAGCAGCAGACGTGATGTGTAACGTTTGAGAACTTTTGCCTGATCGGGTGTGAAAGCTGTTCCCAGCGGCGCAACGGCGTAATTGATTCCGGCACGGTGAAAAGCGATGGTATCCATCTGTCCTTCGCATAAGACGGCAAGGTTGTTTTCAGCAATGGCTTTGCGGGCAAGAGCCATGCCGTAAAGCAGATGTCCTTTGCGGAAAACCGGCGTTTCAGATGTGTTGATATATTTGCCGCCGTCAACAGGTTTGGCTTCAAGACTTCTTGCACTGAATCCGCAAACGCGTCCCTGCTCGTTGGTGATGGCAAAGGTGAGTCTGCCTCTGAATTGATCGTAACAGCGGTTGGAACCCTCTTTCTGACGGGCAAGTCCGGCGGCAAGCATATCCTGATCGGTAAAACCGCAGCTGCGGGCGTATTCCAGACCGGCGGTCCAGCCGTCGGGGGCGGCGCCGATTTTGAAATACAATGCCTCTTCAATCGAAAGTCCGCGGCTGCGGAGATAGTTTGCAACCAATCCGTCGGGATTGCGTTTCAGATTTTCCGCAAAAAATGCCGCCATGGTTTCGTTGGCACGGAGCAGTCTTTCTCTCAAACTTCCACGCTGCTGAGCCTCTCTGCGGTCAGAGGAGTTGTTATTGTATTCCGGAATAATGATTCCCGCCCGTGAAGCGAGCATGTGCAATGCATCGACAAAGGTGAGGTTTTCCTTATCCATGAGAAAACGCACCACATCTCCGCCCTTGCCGCAGCCGAAACAGTGGAACATCTGCCGGGCAGAGTCAACGTGAAAAGAGGGGGTCTTTTCCTGATGAAACGGACACAACCCTTTGAAATTGGTACTTCCGGCACGCTTGAGCTGGACAAATGAACCGATCACCTCAACGATGTCGTTTCTTGCCTTGATTTCTTCAATGATTTCCGGTGGAATAACAGAAGCCATAATAAGTTGCTGAATCCCCGGATCACATATTTTTGTATTTTGAAATTCTGGCGGCAGCCTCAACTTTGCCGGAGGCATCTTTCCCGGCAGAGTCCAGATATCTCTGATAGAGTCTTACGACATCCGCTTTTTTGATGCGCGGATAAAGCAGCTTCTTTACATAGCAATTGTCGAGAAAACGGGCCGAGTTGAGCAGAATATCCGGATTGTTTTTATCCTTCTGTCTTGCCGACTGAAAGTACAGACGGGCGTTCCGGTAATTTTTGCGGCGCGCATGAAGAACACCGTACTGGTTGTAGAGAACGGCGGAATTTGAAAATTTGGGAATTTGTGCAAGGTTGTTCAGATAAAACTGCGCTTTGGGAGAATTGGATTCCATCGCCACATTGCACAACAGGATTTTGACCCGGATATCATTTTTTCTTTTCAGCCAGGCTTTCATCAATCGGGCATTGGCTTCGCTGCTGCGGGCGGGATCGGCAGCATAGAGCCGGGCAAGGGTGTAGAGCGTAACAAAGTTGTCCGGATTGATTTCCACCGCCCGGCGGGCGGCATCCAGTGCCGTCTGTCTGTCGCCGGTGCGCTCCGAGGTGACGGCGCGCAGAACGTGCGCCTCTGCCAGAGAGGGATTCTGTTTCGCCAGACGGTCGGCAATCTTTGCCGCTTTGCCCCATTCATTGTTGCGGGCAAAGGCAACGGCTTTGTTCATCGCCTGCTCAGGAGAAGAATCTCCGCAGCCTGCAAGCAAAATTCCGAGCAGGATAAAACCTGCAAAAATATTGATTTTTGATCCTGTATACATTATCTTTTTCCCTTCCATTTCGAAAATCCGAGAGCCGCCAGGTAGACCGTTCCGGCAAAAACAACGATCGCAGGTCCGGAAGGCAGGCGGTAATAGAAACTGCTGAGCAGTCCGCCGGTGACAAAGAGCCAGCTCAAAACGGCTCCCAGCACCATCATGCTCCACAAATGGCGGGTGAAACATCCGGCAGTTGCCGCCGGAAGCGTCAGCAGCGCAATGACAAGAATGATTCCGACAACATTGAGCAGCAGAACAATGGTACATGCTGTCAGTGCCAGCAGAATCAGATAAATCACCGATACGCGGATTCCCCGCAGCTCGGCAAATGTGGAGTCAAAAGACATGGCAAGGACTGCCGGATAAAACAGGATCATCGGCAGAAGAACTGCCGCATCCAGAATGATCGTCATAATGATATCACTTTTTGAAAGCAGGAGAATGTTTCCGAAAAGATATCCCTGCCAGTCCACATAACCGGGAGTCCGTTCCAGAAACAGCAGTCCGATGGACATGCCCAGCGCCCAGACGACGGCGATGACTGTATCTTCACGTTCCTTTGCCGTCAAACTTACGATGCCGACGACGATGGCGGCAAGCAGAGCGCCGGCAACGGCGCCCACGGTGGGCGTACACCAGTTGAACATGCAGACTCTCTGAAGAAACAGAGCCAGTCCCACGCCGCCCAGTGCCGCGTGTGCGCTGGCGCCGGCAAGGCTGGATATGCGCCGGGTGACGACGAGAGTTCCCACAACGCCCAGCACCGGACTTGCGAGAATTCCGATCAGAAGAGCG
Organism: Lentisphaerota bacterium; assembly: GCA_015061725.1. GTDB lineage: Bacteria > Verrucomicrobiota > Lentisphaeria > Victivallales > Victivallaceae > UBA1784. The sequence continues at coordinate 28,421 of SUVX01000015.1, read as the reverse complement.
TAACGCAGAAATACCAGTTCAGGAGAAAAAAGTTCGCGCAGAATATCAGTCATTGTGTTTTCCTCCGCAATGGCAGAAACAGTCGTGATCGTGCCGGATAAAGTTCATTTCGTGATGGTAGACCGCATCGGCGGCTTCGGCGGTGAAGTTTTCTGCCTGATGAACGCTTACTTTACGGTTGACACAGATGATGACATCCGTTTCGCGGTTGACAAATCCCAGGTCGTGAGAAACGGTCAGAACGGTCATGCGCTTTCTCAGGACAGCCAAAGTGGCATAAAACTGTTCTTCCGCGCCGGGGTCGATGTTGGCAGTCGGTTCATCCAGCAGAAGAAGCCGCGGATGACAGGCAAGAGCGCGTGCGATCAATACCCGCTGTCTCTGCCCGCCGGAAAGATCTGCGAAACTTCTGTCGGCAAGGTCGGCAATGCCCAGTTCGTCAAGAGCCGCCATGGCATCGGCACGGTCCTTTTTTGAGTAGAACGGAAAGAATCCCGGTTTGATACAGCCCATTTCCGCAACCTCAATGGCAGTCACGGGAAAAGCGGCATCCAGCTGATGATACTGGGGCATGTAGCCCACCAGACGGCGGGAGTCGCGCGGCGGCTGTCCGAAAAGGCGGATACTTCCGTTATCGGGCAGAAGCAGTCCCAGCAGCAATTTGAGCAGCGTGCTTTTGCCGCCGCCGTTGGGACCGACGATGCATCCGGACTGCCCTTCCAGAATGGCAAAATTCACATCTTCCAGAATGGTACTGCCCGATTCGTAGGCAAAAGAAAGATTGTTGACTTCAATGACCGGTGTCATTTTTTTACCTCTCCTGCGAATGCGGTACTGATTGTGTCCGCCATATTTTCGAGATTTTCAATAACGTTTCCGGCAAGCGGATCAAGCGGAGAAACTTTTCCGCCGATGGCATCGGCCAGTGCTTTGGAGCTTGCCGGGTTGAACTGCGGCTGAACAAAGATGACCCGGGTGTTGGATTTGCGCGCCTTGCGGATGACTTCCGCCAGACGTGCGGGGGCAATTTCTCTGCCGCCGAGTTCGATTGCGGTCTGTTTCAGGTGATAGCGGTGGGCAAAATAACCGAAAGCCGCATGGTAGACAAAAAATTCTCTGTCTTTGTAAGGAGCAAGTTTTGCTTTGATACGGTTGTCTGCTGCGGCAATTTCAGCAAGAAGTGCGGCGCAGTTCTTTTTAAAGACGGCAATTCCAGCGGGATCGACGGCGGAAAATTCCGCAGTAATGATTTTTGCCATTTTTGAAATGTTGTCAAAATCAAGCCAGATATGCGGATCCATCGCTTCGTGATGGTGTCCTGTGTGGTCGTCATGGTCGTGGATACAGCCGGGACCGTGTTCATGGTCTCCGCCGAAGGGGATTTTTGCCGCATCTTTGGTGATATCGACGATTTTGACGGACTGCAGGGGCTTTACCGCACGCACTTCAAAGGGCAGTCCGGTACTCAAAAAGAGTTTCGCACCCGACGCGTTGCGGACATCGCGCGGACCCGGCGCATAATCGTGGGGACTTTTCCCCTCTGGGAGCATTGTTTGAACAGAAATTCTTTCACCTGCAATCTTTTTTGCGATGTATGCCACGGGGGGCAGTCCCGCCGTCACTCTGATTTTGCCGTCGGCGGCAGACGGTTGTTCTCCGCAACCGCACAGAAACAATGATAAGACAGCAGAAAATGCTGTCAGAACCGTCATAAAAATTTTCATAAAATCAAGCCTTTTCATGCGCACGCAAACAATCTATATACTACATAACGAAAATATATCTCTTTTTCCCCCTTTTTTCAATAGTAAAAACGATGAAAAACAGAAATATTCATCCCTTGCAATCTGCCGGTGCAGATGTCCCGGAAAAATTTTTTGAAAAATTCTTTGCAAGCGCTTGCATAAAGAGAAAATCAGATATATATTTACTTCGTCATTGAAAGGAAAAAACAGATGAAACGCAATACATTGGCAGAAGTTGCCCGACTTGCGGGGGTCAGTTCCTCTACCGTTTCCAGGGTATTGAATCCGAAAACAGCGCACTTAATCAGCAGCGAACAGCGGGAGAAGATCATTGCCTTATGCAATCAGTTGAATTACCGCCCGAAAAATGCCGCCCGCGGTTGTGCAACGGGCAAGTCTTATTCAATCGGTTATATTTCCGGACGTCTGGCGATAGATATGGATTCGCCGTTTTTTTCAAATTATATTGCCTGTCTCTGTAATGAACTGCAGAAAAACGGTTACTCTCTGACGATGATTTCAGTTGATCCCGGAGAAGACGATTATCAGAGCAGTGTCCGGGATATTCTGCTTTCTGACCGTGCGGATGGTTATATCACCGGTTCGGTTCTGCTTGAAAAACAAATCATGGATATGTTCTGCAATACGGGACGCCCCATCGTTACCACATCGTGGAATCAACACATTGAAGCTGAAAATGTCTCCGGTGTGGAACTGGATACCTCTGAAGCGTATGCGCTGATATGGAAGTATATGCCCGGAGAATTGCTGAAACAGAAGTTTTGTTTTGCCGGAACTCGTACTAAATCATGCAGCGGAAAGTTGGGAATTATTCAGAAAACAGCTCCGGAAGGTGTTGATGTGGACGTTTTGCCGCTTATTCCGCAAATGCGTTACTTTGAGTTGAATTATTCCCATGCACGGCGTTATTTTGAGGAATTCAAGGATTTGCTGCAATACAAAGTTTTCTGGTGCGCTTCAGATTTGATTGCCAGTGCGCTGTGTGACGTTTTGCGTGCCCGTGGAGTGACTCCGGGTGTCGATGTTATGGTTATCGGTTATGACAATTTGAGCGCTGTTATTCCCGATTTTCAGGAGTCTTTGACTACCATTGATCCCGGTTGGAACGGTTTGGGAAAAACTGTTGCCGGACTGATTTTAAAACAAATCGACAAAAAAGAACCGTCTCCGGAAATTCTTGAAATCAAAGCGCGGGTCGTTTCCGGCAAAAGTTTTCCGTTGCCTGAAAATATTCAATGTTCATTTTGATTGAGAGGTGAAATCATGAAAAAAATTCTTCTGTTTCTGTTTTTCCCCGTTATCCTTGGCGCGGAAATTACTCTGATCTCTCCGGCGCCGGGAGAAAAAATTTTTCTTCTGCCTGAAAATCAGCGTCAACTGATGGCTTTGCCCTCTCACGAAGAAAGGGTCAAACTCCTGGCGTCCCACAGGCTTAAGGGACCTCAATACGGTCTGCATGCTCCCGGATTGCTGTGGAAAAGTCCGGTTTCTGTTCAATTTTCGTGGCGCAGTACGGGGAAGGAGAAAAAATTTTTCGCCCTCCTCGTTTCTGAAACGCCGGATTTCAAAAAATATAAAACAGTTTTTGCCAAAGGTGAACAGGTCAGTGCCCTGCCTGCATTGCTGAATCTTCATCCGGGGAAAAAGTATTACTGGCGTATTGCAGGTCCGCATGGCAAAGAACTTTCACCGGTCAGCTTTTTCATGACCGATCCCCAACCGCCCCGCTGGCTCATGTTGGAAGGTCCGAAAAATATCCGGGACCTGGGCGGCTACAAGACTTTTGACGGAAAAACCGTTAAATACGGATTGCTTTTCAGAGGAGAACGGCTTAATGAAAACAGCGGCAACTACTGTCACGCCGGACGGAACCGTCTGACGGTGGAAGATCTGGATTTTTTCAGAAATGAATTGAAAATCCGCACGGATCTTGATTTGCGGAGCAAGGCAGAGACGGCGGGGATGACTTGCTCTCCTTTGGGAAAAGATGTTCAGTTTCTGAATTGTCCCTCTTCATCATATCTTAAAATTTTCACGCCTCAGGGCAAAAAGAATATGGTGCGAATCTTCCGTGTTCTGGCAAAAAAAGAAAATTATCCCATTTATTTTCATTGCAGCGGCGGAGCGGATAGAACCGGTGCCACCGCTTTGATTGCCAACGGTTTGCTTGGGGTTTCGGAAAACGATCTTTGCGCCGACTGGGGACACACTTTCTTTCCCCGATTGCCGGATAATATGAATCAGAAAATACGGCGGAATTTCAATTTTGCCGCCACCATCCGCGGTTTTTCCGCCTATGGTAAACCCACGGATCCGCTGCATAAAAAAATTGAAAATTATTTGCTCAGCGGCGGCATTACTCCGCAGGAGATCGCCGCTTTCCGTCAACTGATGAAATAAAAAAAAGGAGGCTGCAGATTGATCATGAATACACAAAATACGATAAATGCCGGAATTCCGCACAAACCGGCGATGAGACAAAAAAATAATAAAATTTGCACATCCTTACGCCCGCAAGGGCGCACTTCACGCATTTTTGACAACGGTCAAAAATGTACTTCACACCTTCACATCTTCACTCAATCAGCGTTCACGCTGATTGAACTATTGGTTGTGATTGCTATCATCGCGATATTGGCGGCGATGCTTATGCCGGCATTGAATAAGGCGCGGGAGGCTTCTTACGGCAGCAGTTGTGCCAATAATTTGAATCAGTTGGGGCGGTATATGACGCTGTATGCAACGGATAACAGGGAGCATATCCATTTTTGTTACAGTACGACCAATCAGGACTATTCTTATGGATTGTTTGATTTGACTCCCAACGCATTTTTTTCCTATGTCGGAAAAACGTACAATATCTATAATCCCCGGACAAATCTGCCGATCTACAACTGTCCGGCTCCGGCGATGCTTGTGGGGGATTATCCCGGAGTCAGTTACGGACTGAACATTTATCTTACCTACTATCCTGTCAATAATAAGCTCACCCGGCACAAGGCTCCGGCGCGTCTGATGCTTATGCGCGATACGGCGCAGAGAATCTCCGGTGTGACACTTGTTCCATGGCTTTTCCGGAGTGGCGATTTTGGAGAAGATCAAACTTCTTTCAAGAATTCCCGCCGTCACTCAGGAAGTGTCAATATCGTTTATGTGGATGGGCATGTTTCCGGAAGTAAAGAGCTGGACAGCACCATTACATCCAAGAGTGATATCTACGGCGATTTAAGACCTTGATCATGTTTGCATGGAGATAAATAAAAAATGAAAAAAATAATTTCTGCATCTCTGAGCTTATTTTGCCTGACGGTTTTTGCTGAAGAACCCTGGAGTTATCCGCCGCTTCTGGGAAATACCCGCCCGCCGCGTGTGGAAAAAATCGGTCAAAAAATCGTTTTCAGTTCTTCAAAGAAAAATACGCCGGTGATCGTAGTGCCTGCGGGCAGTCCGGAAACAGTACGTTTTGCGGCAGCTGAATTGCAGAGTGTTCTGCAGAAAAAATTGAAACGCTCCATTCAGATCGTTCCGGAACCGGTGAGTGGAAAGTATCCCATTATTCTCGGAATCAATAAATTAACCCTGAAAAGCATTGATGAAAAGAAACTCTGCAGAGATGCGTTTTTTATCCTGATCACGCCTGAAAAAACCATCATTGCCGGAAAGGACGACGCAAAGGTCAAACCGTCATATCTGCTTAAAAAAAGTTCAGATCACCTGGCCCGGCTGCACTGCTTTGAGCGTGCCACCTATTTCGGCGTACTGGATTTTCTGGAACGTTTTGCCGGATTCCGCAGTTACTTCCCCTGTGAGGAACTGACTGTTGTTCCCGAAGGGGAATTGGAGCTGCCTGAAGCATTCATTTTTGAACGCCCTGATTTCGAAATCCGCTGGCATTCGCCCTTCAACGGACTTTACGACGATCCGGCACAGCCCGGATCACATGCCAAACAATCTACGCCTGTTAAAATGCTCAACTGGTACCGCAATCGTATGCAGACACGCATGATCGGCGGCAGTCACGGTTTGTATCATCTGGATATTTACAGACGCTTTGCCAAGACACATCCGGAATATCTCGCGGTGACAGCTCAAGTGGACGGTAAAGGTAAACCGGTACTTAATACCAAACATTTCTGCTACTCCAACGGATTGGAAAAAGCCGTTCTCGAAGATGCAAAAGCCTATTTTACAGGTCAGCCGGCACAGTCCCGCAACTTGAAGAGATGGACCGTAAGTCTGGCGGCTTACGGTTGTTTCTCTCTGACCCCCTCTGATGCGCTTGAACCCTGCCACTGTTCCAAATGTCAAAAATATTTCAGTCAATACGACGGCAGAGGCGGCGGAGAACTTATTTGGAATTTCACACTCAACATCGCTGACGGACTGAAACAAGCCGGTATCAGAGGCTGGGTCGAACAGGGAATTTATGACCGACTCAATAATGACAGAGTGCCGCAGAGAGATATTCCCGATAATGTGTTGTTGAAGTATTGTCATCTCGGACCGTGGAATATCAATTATAAGCCCGGAAAAGAGTTGGAACGCCGCCGTCTTCTCATGTGGTACAAAAAAACGGGCAAACCTGTAATTTTGTATAATTATGCTCTGAAATGGGGCGGACATGATATTCCGCTTCTGCCGGATACCACCCCGCGTGCCATTGCCCGCTACTACAAAGAGAACGCTCCCTTTGCCTACGGCGCACAGATGGAAAGCGGAACGGACTATTATATTTTCCATTATCTCAGCTATTACATTTACGGCAAGGTCTGCTGGAATACGAAAGCGGATGCGGACAAACTGCTTGCTGAACACGCGCAGGTGCTTTTCGGACCAGCCGCATCGCAGATGATGGAATTTTTTGATACGCTGGAAACTCTGTGGTTGAAAAGCATCAATGCCCAAGTGGTGATGACTGCCATCGGTCCCCGCAGCGGAACGGCTGATAAAAAAGATCTTTACGAAAAACTTTACAGTCCCGGACAGGTGGCAAAACTGCGTCAACTGCTGGATCAGTCGGTCAAACTCTGCAAAAAAGATAAAATGCAGGTCAGACGCATTGAATTTATCCGCAAAAACTTTTTGAGTCACATTGAAAAGGGATTGAAAGAGTATACGCAGTTCGGCAATGCCCGCAGTGAATTCGGACTTGAGATCCCCTCCGGTTTGGAATCTGTGAAAGTTGACGGAAAATTTGATGATGCTGTATGGAAAAATATTTCTGAAAATTTCATGCAGAAATCTTTTGCCAGCCGGAATAAAAAAATTCCGCGTTCAACATTCAAAGTGTATTGCGACAGTAAAAATCTTTATTTCGCTTTTGATTTTGATGAACCGGAATACGGCAAGCGCAAAGTTTCTCTGCCGGGGACACCCGATCATAAACCGTGGTATGATGACGGTGTGGAGATTTTTCTGGTGAGTGATCCTTTGAAAAAACGCTACTTCCATATCGTTCTCAACTCAGCGGGCGCAAAGGTCATTCACCGCTGGAACCGTACGGGCGGCAAATTTTTCAATGACCCGCCGTGCCGTTTGGTTCCGGAAACAGGTGTTGCCCGCAGTCAAAACGGCTGGCGTGCCGAAGTTGCCGTTCCGCTTGCTCAACTGGAGGGCTTCGACGGCAAAACACTTCTTGCTAATGTCTGCCGTCACCGCAGAACAACTGAAGAAACTTACGGCACCTGGAGTCCGTTTTTTGAAAAAAGAGGATTCCACGACATTGATAATTTCGGGAAATTCTTTTTCGTTCCGCGGAATAGAAAAAATCTCCTGATAAATTCTGATTTTGCCGGAAAAATGCGCGGACTCTATGTCGCCGGGGGTGGTTGGAGTGTGCCGCGTGTTTTCAAAAATCACGGAAAAGTCAGCCTTGATACGGAGCGTTTTGTCTACGGACCCAATTCCCTGCGTATTGAAAATGTACAAAAGGGCAGACGTACCGGCGTCGGGCAATCTCTCGACGGAAAACTCAAACCGGGAACGGAATACAGACTTTCCTTTTATGCCATGTGCGAAAATATTGTGCCTTACAATGCCCATCGTACTTCCGGAGCCTGGGTGGGATTCAGCTTTGGCAAAGGTTTCACTCAAATACCTGAACGTGCATTGACAGGCACGCAATCATGGCGTTATTACTCATTCCGTTTTAAAACACCTGCCGATTTCAAAAAAGGAAGTCTGTTTCTGAGAATGAGTCAGGCCGCCGGAGCCGTCAATTTTGACAGGGTGACGATCGAAGAAGTCAAAACGGAGTAACCCTTCAGAAACAAGCGATCCCGGGGTGAAAAAAACTGTTGACCGGTATTTTTTGCCCCGGATGGTGAAAAATATATAAAAATATCATTGTTTTTCCCTTTTGCGGTATTTACTTTATCGTCAAATGGTGATATATTACGCTTGATTGGATTTTTTAAGTCAAGGTTGATATAATCAACTTCAAACCCTGAAAATAAAACAGGAAGGAAAAACAAATGAAAGCTCTCAATGCAGTACCCGCCGCTGCCAGCGCCAAGCTGGTTGCCTGGGTCAACGAGTGGGCCTCCATCTGCGAACCCGACGGCATCTACTGGTGCGACGGCAGCAAGGAGGAGTACGATCGCTTCTGTGAAGAACAGGTTGCCTGCGGTATGGCTATCCGCCTCAACCCCGCCAAACGCCCGAACAGCTTGCTGTTCCGCTCTGATCCGTCTGACGTCGCCCGCGTTGAAAAACGTACCTTCATCGCTTCTGAAAAAGAAGAAGATGCCGGTCCGACCAACAACTGGATCGACCCCAAAGAACTGAAAAAGACCATGCTCGACCTCTACAAAGGTTGTATGCACGGCCGCAATATGTATGTCATTCCCTTCTCCATGGGTCCTGTCGGTTCCGATATCGCCAAGATCGGTGTTGAACTTACTGACTCCCAGTACGTTGTGCTGAATATGGCGATCATGACCCGTATCGGTACCCGCGTTCTCGAAGTCCTCGGCGACGGCGAGTTCGTTCCCTGCGTCCACTCTGTCGGTAAGCCGCTGGCTGCCGGTGAGTCCGATAACGGAATCTGGCCCTGCGCTCCCATGGATCAGAAATACATCGCCCACTTCCCCGAAACCCGCGAAATCTGGAGTTACGGCTCCGGTTACGGCGGCAACGCTCTGCTCGGCAAAAAATGTCTGGCTCTGCGTATTGCGACCGTTCAGGCCCGCGATGAAGGCTGGCTGGCTGAGCACATGCTCATCCTGAAGCTGACCAATCCCCAGGGTGAAGTCAAGTATGTTACCGGTGCTTTCCCCTCCGCTTGCGGAAAGACCAACCTCGCCATGCTCATCCCGACCCTGCCCGGCTGGAAAGTCGAGACCGTCGGTGACGATATCAGCTGGATGAAGTTTGACAATGACGGCTATCTGCGCGCCATCAACCCCGAAGCCGGTTTCTTCGGTGTTGCTCCCGGAACCAGCATGAAGTCCAACCCCAACGCCATGCTCTCCTGCTCCAAGGACACCATCTTCACCAACGTCGCTCTTACCGATGACGGTGATGTCTGGTGGGAAGGCATCGGCTATGATGCCCCCGATCACCTGATCGACTGGAAGGGCAATGACTGGAAGCCCGGACAGGTCGATGCCGACGGCAACGCTGTCAAGGCTGCCCATCCCAACGCCCGTTTCACCGCCCGCGCCGCCAACTGCCCGGCCATCGCTCCCGAATGGGAAGATCCCGCCGGTGTTCCGATCGCCGCGTTCCTCTTCGGCGGACGCCGTCCCACCACCCTGCCGCTGGTCTATCAGTCCAAGGATTGGGAACATGGTGTGTTCATCGGTTCCACCGTCGGCAGCGAAGTTACCGCTGCTGCTCTTGACGTCAAGGCCGGTACCGTCCGTCGTGACCCCTTCGCCATGCTGCCCTTCTGCGGCTACCACATGGGTGATTACTTCCAGCACTGGCTGAACATCGGCAAGGCCGGAGCCGCCAAAGGCAACCTGCCCAAGATTTTCTGCGTCAACTGGTTCCGCAAGACTGCCGACGGCAAGTTCATGTGGCCGGGATTCGGCGACAACAGCCGTCCTCTGGCATGGGTCTTCGGACGCTGCGCCGGTACTGCCGAAGGTAAAGATACCGCCATCGGTATCCTGCCGACCGAGGCTTCCATCGACCGTCAGGGCATTGAAGACGAAGTCACTGATGCTGACATCGCTGAACTGCTCAAAGTCGATACCGAAGGCTGGCGCAAAGAACTTGAGATGATCGAGGAACACTACGCCAAGTTCGGCGACAAGCTCCCCGCTGCTCTCAAGGATCAGCTCGCCGCTCTCAAGGCACGTCTCGGCTGAGAAGTCTTAGATAAGACTTTTTGAAGTCATACAAAAAACTCCGCAGATTGTTTTCTGCGGAGTTTTTTTTCGGCAAATCGGGTTCCATGCCGGAATCTTGAAGAAAAACGGCGAAAAAAAAGCATCCGTTTTTTTGAACGGATGCTTTTTCCGTAATACAGAAGAAAATTATTCTTCGTCACTGCTTTCGCATTCTTTGACGGCTTCTTCAGGAGTCTTGAAGCCGAAGGCAACCGCCAGCAGACCATCGCCGTAGGTCTGGAACATGTTGGCTCCGATGAGCATCAGAGAACGCATGGCATCAAAAGCATCATTCTGAACATCGCTGAGAGAAATACGGTTCTTGTAACGGATTTCACCATCGTTGTAATCCATTTCAAAGTTTCCACGGTTCAGACCGTAGTTGGCGCGGTGGAGAAATTCTCCGACAGCACTGGAGTTGGATTTCTGTGCATTGATATTGCAGACATGGTAACAGGTGATACGATCATCGTTGACGGCAACGAAGAATCTCACGGAGTTGATTTTGCAATCGTCGCCCAGGCTGATTCCGCCGGTGAAACAATCGTCTTCTTCATGAAAAGTATAGCGCCAGTCATCTTCTTCAAAGAAGGTTTTGACAGCGTCAATCAGAAATTGTTTGTCATCCATAACAGCACCTCACTTTTTTTGTTTTTGTTGTTGTTCCGTAATAATTTTTTTGCAGAAAACTGCATTAATCGTTATCGTCATTGTCGTCATCATCGTCGTCATCATTGTTGGCACATTCAAGATATGCTTCTTCGGGGGTTTTACCGAATGAAATGGCGACAATGCCGGGACTGTACTGCTCAATCATGCCGCAGCCGAGGCAGAGCATGTAAGAAATTTCCGTAAAACTGTTGTCTCTGATATCGGCAAGAGAAATTCTGTGTTTGTAACGGATTTCACCATCTCTGAAATCCATTTCAAAATTTCCACGTGCCAAATCGTAATTGACCCGTGTGATAAATTCCGCCTGCAAGGGCCGTTCCCCGGAGCTTGCGGAAAGAGGCAGAATGTGATAGCATACGGCATGATCTTCGTGAACGAATACAAAGAATTTGACACTGTCGAGAGGACCGTCAATGGAAATCCCGCCGGAGAAAACTTTGTTTTCGTCATCGTATTCGTAGTTCCAATCATGGGAATCAAAATAATTTTTAAGTTCATCGACAATGAACTGCTGATTTTCATTTGCGGAATCTTGACTCATGATAACTCCTCCTTTTTTACATTTTCCGGATTTCCCCACTGATGCCTGTCGGAGTTCAATATAACACGGTTGTATAATTTTGCAAATGGTAAAATGTTTTTTTCTCTCTTTTTTTTGGGAAACATAAACCCAATGGGATTATTCCATAATATGGAGGGCCCGGATATGGGGATTCCGGATTTTTTTCATGATGTCAAAAGCATGTTCTTCAAGGTAAGTTGCACGGATTTCAGACAGTCCCTGCTTGCTGAGAATCAATATGAGCTGACTGCAGATATCTTCAATCATAGCTTGTTTTTCCTGATACGGTGCATTATCCGTCAGCAGAAATTCCAGAGGCGCAGCCAGCTCACCTCCGCAGGAAAGGGTTTTCATTGCGCGGAACATCCATTTGTAGTAGGGGGCAAATTTTCCGTTCAGAAGAAAAATAAGCGAAATGGAATTTTGAACAAATTCCGTCAGCGCAAATGCGGCGGCACCGGGTTCGTTGTGCAGATGGCAGCGTTGAAAATTATATTGTCCGCTCTGGGCAATGACTGCCAGGCGTGCGGCAATTTTTTTCAGGCGGACATCTTCGGGCATGCCGGTTGATATTTCTTTGCGGATGGCTGAAAATTTTCCGAAAATATCATGAAAGACTTTCCCGTTCAGGGCTTCGGCAAAGGCATATTCGGGGATATGCATCCATTCCTGCCATGTTTCAGGCGCACGGGGCAGCCCGATGTGTCTTCTGTAAAAGGAACTTATTTTGCAGATACCGGTTTCTGTTTCTCCGAGCATGGAACTTTTACCGGAACAGCAAAAGAGGTGTTCTGAAATAAGATTATTGTAGGCGCGTTCAAGGAGGAATCCGTATTTTTCGTCATCTTCATCGGTAATCCAGACGGCGAATCCGCTGGAAAAATCGTGGTCACGGGATACGTCATCGTCAAAACCGAAGCACTCTGAACCGTGTCCGGCAAGTCCGAATGCCAGACGCATGAACAGATGCGGAAATTTTTCTTCAAAATATTTCCGTCCGTGTTCAACAAAAAATTTTTCTGATTCTTCAATGCCCTGCATAAAACTTTTCCGCTTTGTCCTGAAGTTCTTTTTCATCTGCAAATCTGCCGAAATATCCGAATGCGGAGGCGCATTTTCTGCAGGTGTGGGCATAGTAGCCGTCGTGCGGAACAGCATTGTTCTCAAAACATGCCAGAGCCTGATCAAGATACGTCTCAATTTTACTGTCTTCGGGATCAAGACCGTCATAGAGCTGCGCCAGATTGATGAATGTGACGGCAAGATCCATCAGTTGATTTGCAGTCCGGAGTATTTCCGCCGCCTGAAGATAAAATTTTTCAGCCTGTTCAAACTTTCCCTGATCGATATATGAAGAAGCCATATTGTTGTACAGGGCGGCAAAACGGATATCCTGCGGCGGCAGATTTTTGAGGTAACAGCTTTCCGCCTGTTTGTAATAAACGGCAGCTTCTTCTGCGTATCCGAAGGACTGCATGGCGGTTGCGGCGTTGATCAGAATGGTTCCGGCTGAAACCGTATCAGATATTCCCAACTCTGAAATCAGAGCAACACCGTCTTTTACGGAAGCAAGAGCTTTTGCTTCATCGCGGACCATTCTGTAATGCCCCATCATTTCACTTAAAAGGGACAATTCATTCTTTTTGTCGCCCATTTCAGAAGCGCGGCGGCGCCAGAAACGCAGATGTTCACCCAATTCATGTTTTTTTTCCTGATTGAAAAGGTTGTCACATTCGGCAAGGACTTTTTCAAGAGGAATGTGTCCGGTACATTTTCCGGAGGAACAGCAGTCAGCCATGGTTTCACCTCTCAGGATAATAGAGCATATCAGCTCCGCGTTTGATCAGAAATTTGAATTCCAGCTGTGTGATTGCCGCAATCAGGGCGGCGGTATCCATGCCGGTTGCTTCACAAAGTTCTTCGATTGAAGTGCCGGAAGAGGAGATATTGTTCAATACAGCGGCAAGTTCCGGTGCAAGGTCGGAAACAGATTCTTTGTTGTACGGTACTGTACCTGAATCTGCAGAGTCGGCAAACACAGAAAAGAGATCGGGCTGATTTTCTGCATCAAGGACGGCAAGAATATCTTCAAGACCTTCGGTGAGGACGGCACCTTCACGGATGAGCTGATGACAGCCTTTGGCAAGTTCATTTGTCGCCTGCCCGGGAACGGCAAAGACATCCCGTCCGATATCAACGGCTGCTTTTGCGGTAATCAATGCACCGCTGCGGGTTCCGGCTTCTACAACAAGAACGCCTTGGGAGAGTGCGGCAATGATACGGTTGCGGCGGGGGAAAGTTGTACGGCTGACGGGACAGTTCATTGCAAATTCCGTGATGATGGCACCGCCTCTTGCAACGATATCCTGCGCCAGCGGGATGTTTTCCTGCGGCTGCACGTTGAGCAGTCCTCCGCCGAGGACGGCGACGGTGGTTCCGCCGCATTCGACTGTGGTTCTGTGGGCGATGGTATCCACGCCGTAGGCAAGCCCGGAAATGATCACAAAACCGCAGCCGACGGCATCGGTTGTGATGCTTCTGGTCATATTTTCACCGTAACGGGACATTTTTCTGCTGCCGACGACACCCAGAGTTTTGCCCGGGAATTCCGGCAGTCTGCCGCGGACATAGAGACAAAGCGGCGGATCATGAAGTTCTCGCAAGACAGGCGGATATCCTTCATCATAAAGTGTATAAATCCTGACACCGCTGCGGTCGGCAAGAGCTTTTTCATTTTCGCAGAGTTCCTGCCAGTCGGCGGAGGCAAGTTTCTCAGCGGTGACGGCGTTGATGCCGGGGACCTGCCGGTATTGTGATGCGGATTTTCCGGCAGCGAGTCCGGCGTTTCCGAAAAATTCAACAAGGGCGGAGAAACGGACATAGCCGATACCGGGGATCATATTTAAAGCAATGCAGCCATCCCGTTGATTCATCTTATTTTCTCCCAGGCGGCGGCAAGCTCTTTTTCATCGGTGTCAACAGGGAGCAGGGCGGAGCCGATACCGGAACAGAGAACTGTTCTGATGACGCCGTTCTGATTTTTTTTGTCGCGGCGCATGGCGGCAACCAGATCAGAAGTGCTGCAGAAAGCCGGAACTTTTACAGGCAGATTCAGAGCGGCAAGCAGTTTGTTCTGCCGTTCCAGATCTTTTTGTTTCCAGATACCCCGCATAACGGCAAGAACGCCGGCTGCCGCCATGCCGATTGCAACCGCTTGTCCGTGGGGCAGGGTGTAATTGCTTAAAAGTTCAACGGCGTGTCCGAAAGTATGTCCGTAGTTGAGGATGGCGCGTCTGCCGCCTTCTTTTTCATCTTCAGAAACAATCATGCCTTTGAGTTCACAGCAGCGGGTGATGATTTCCGGATACCGGGTTTGAAATGCTCCGGTTGTGTTGAGATAAGCAGGATTTTCTTCAAGTTTTGCAAAAAGTTCAGAATCAAGGATGACTGCAGTTTTGACAATTTCAGCCAATCCGTTGCCCAATTCCGCTTGCGGAAGTGTCATCAGCAAATTTGTGTCAATATAAACGGCGGAAGGCTGATGAAATGCGCCGATCAGATTTTTGCCTTCGGGAATATCAGCACCGGTCTTTCCGCCGACGCTGGAATCGACTGCCGCAAGAAGTGTGGTCGGTATCTGGATGAATTCAATGCCCCGCATATAGATTGCGGCGGCAAATCCTGTGAGGTCACCGGTGACACCGCCTCCTGCGGCGGCGAAGCGGCATTTGCGGTCAAAATTCAACTGCGCGGCATGACGGCAGATGTTTATCGCTGTTTCGGGAGACTTTGAACTTTCTCCGGATGGGAAAGAAAACATCTCCTCCGTACCCAATGCCGTCAGAACTGTTTTTTCGTGAAGTGCTTTTACGTTGGAATCCATGACCGCAAGAGTGCGTTTGTCATTTTTTATTTCCTTCAGGGCACCGTTGCCGATTACAATGTCATAGGAGCGGGGACCGAGTTCAACTCTTACTTTATTCATTTATCTTGACCTTTCAAGCAATATTTTTCCGTTTGGAGTGTATTCAACCGAAGCAATTCCGGTGAAAGTTGAATTTTCTTTGTAAAACAAATTTCCGTTTTCATCGCAGGCGAATTTTCCGCGTGAAAAATCATCTGCGGCGGAAGCAAAAATCACATGGTCTCCGCGGACTTTCATCTCTTCAATGCAGGCGGCGGCTTTTTTCCGGAGTATGTCATCCGGACGTTTCCCGGGAATGCGTCTGCGGCGGATTTCTGCCAGACTTGCGGATGTTTCCGGTGACGGATCAATAAAAATCTTTTCAGATATTCCGATGACGGGACCGGAATCCATCTCTTTTGTGCCGTCTCCGGAGTAGGGCTGGGCGACAATGACGCTGCTGCGGACAAATCCGCGTCCGTCGCAAAAGGCATCTTCAACCGGGCGGTAATGTAAACCGGCATAAATTCTTCTGCCCAGCTCATCTGTTACCGTGAGATCTCCGGGGTGGACGTTAAGACACGGCAGCATGCCCGTTAAACTTGTCAGGGGGATAAATCCCGCCAGCAGAACAAGTTCAATCTTATAAGTCGTAAGACGGTTGAAAAGTTCTTTGCTCCAAAAATCGCGCAATTCCTGACGGCGGGGAGAATCCAGTTTGATACTGCTTTCGCCGTGTTCAGCGTAGAATTTGCGGATATCCAGTTCGATGAGCGGAATATCGTATATCTGCGACAATTCAGCGGCTTTGCTTTCAGGATTGTCCGTTACCAGCACTTCAACAGAGAATGCGCATTTGTTTTGTCTGCAATATCTGATGACGGCTTCGGCATTGCTGCCGGTTCCGCTTAAAAGAACTGCGCTGCGGGCAGGGGTGTTTTCGTTGTGTTCCGGAAAGAGAAGTTTCATTATAAATATGTCTTGATATCAGTTCATTTTTTTGTTTCTGATATAAAATGCCCCATGTCGGGACTTTCTTCAAGTAACTTTCTGAAAAAAAATGACAACTCTTTTGTTTTTTTATTTGCCATACGGATAAAAGCGGTTATATTTTATATAAGGTACATTTTTTTGTTTGAAATTTCAAAAAATTTAACATAAGAAAGAGGTAGTATCATGTTTTCTCTCAAAAAGTCTTTGGTTGTCGTCTTTGCCGCTGTTGCCGGAATGACTCTGTCTGCCGCCCCCTGGGCGAATCTCGGACCCAAACGTGTTCCGGAAACACTCATTATGGTCAGCAACTACAAAACGCCCCGTCTGATGGCGGAATTGATTCAGTTTGAATCCCGTGCGCCCTACATCCTGCTGCCCGTCAACGGTTCAACTGATAACCGCATCATTTTCTGCCCCGCCAAGAATACGCCCCGTCAGATTCTTGAACACAGACTCAACGCCTTTATCCGTTTTCTCAATCCCAAACGCATCGTAGTCATCGGCAATGACAGTTTTGTCAACAAACGTTATGTTGATATGCTGGACCGTGCGATTCCCGTTGTCCGCATTGACAGTTCCGACTGGCAGCGCATTGCTGAAGAACTCAATTTTCTGCTCAATCTCTCTCATCTTGACACCAACTTCAAGCGTCTGAATGAACAAATGCTCAAAGACAGCCGCAGTTACCGTCCTGTCAGTCTGCCCGCTCAGAGCAAGCCTGCTGCCAATGCGGTTCCGGGTGCGGAAAACGCTGCTCCTGCTGCAAAATAAGTTGACAGGGAGGTGTCTCCATGTTCAATTTGTTTAAAATCGCGGTCAATGCTTTTCGCGAGTCTCTGCGGGAGCCGGTATACTTTCTGATGCTGCTCTCTGCGCTTGTGCTGATCGGGCACTATCCGTCTGCCGCTATATTCGTTTTTTCTGAACAGATGAAACTTGTGGTGGACA
The DNA here is from genome assembly GCA_015061725.1 of Lentisphaerota bacterium. Classification (GTDB taxonomy): domain Bacteria; phylum Verrucomicrobiota; class Lentisphaeria; order Victivallales; family Victivallaceae; genus UBA1784. Next base: position 11,240 of record SUVX01000015.1, on the reverse strand, counting down.
GCTCTATGGCGACCGGACTGATTTTCTCCCTGGTTGTTGCGGTGCTTTGCGCCAGTTACACCATCGCAAGAGAAATGCGTAACGGAACAGTTCTGCTGTTGATGTCCAAGCCCGTTCAACGCTGGAGTTTCATTCTCGGCAAAATCGCCGGAATCGTCTCCGCCGCTTCGCTGTTTGCGTTTCTCTGCAACTGTGCCTGTATAACTTCTGTTTATATTGCGACCGATCAGTTCCGTTTTGACATGGCGCTTTATTTCGGTTTTCTCGGAGTGCTGGTTCTGGGTTGTGTGATCGGTATGATTGCCAACTTCTGGCGCGGCTCGTCGTTCCCTGAAATTGCCTCTTATGCTGTGACGGTACTGGTTCCGCTGTTTGCTGTTATCTGCATTGCAACACAGCCGCATCCGACGGTTGCCATGCGCGATTTGGCAAAGGCGCTGCTGCTGATCAATTTTGCGGTTCTTGCCATGTCCACGATTGCCGTTGTTGCGGCAACGAGATTTGACGTTGTTCCGAATCTCTGTTTCTGTACGGTCGTGTTCTTTCTCGGACTGGTTTCAAGTTATCTTTTCCAGCGTGAGACGGATTCCGCACTTCTCAATGCGGTTTTCGGCTTCTTCTATGCGGTGATTCCCAACTGGCAGTTCTTCTGGCTTGCGGATGCCGTTGCCGTCAACCGTCATATTCCCAACAGTTATATCATTGATGCGGCTTTTTATGTTGTACTCTACATCATCATCGCTTCGTTGTGGGCGGTTGCCATCTTCCAGAACCGTGAAGTTGCCGGTTCTTCAAGATAAAAATTGTCTGTAAAACATATCGTGTGAAAATAGGACTTATATGACTTATAAGTCTTATTTTTTTATACGGATTGCGGGAACAGAAAAGGTTTTTTTATGTATACACATTTAAGACTTGAAGAGGTTGATTCCACAAATACTTATGCCAAACAGCACTTTGCTGAACTTGCGGACGGCAGTGTCGTTTCAGCATACCGCCAGACGGCGGGCAGGGGGCGTGTCGGCCGCAAGTGGCACTCCGGCGACGGACTGGATATTACGGCAAGTTTTCTTTTTAAAAATCTGGAACAGCCCTTTCTTGCCGGAGCGATCACGGGCATTGCGGCGATCGAATTGCTGAAAGATGAGTGCCCTGAAATTTCTCCTTTTTTCAAGTGGCCCAATGATATCTATGTGCGGCACTTCAAACTTGCCGGGATGCTCTCAGAGGCAGTCTGGGAACAGGGGAAAATCGCCTGTGTCATCTGCGGTATCGGCATGAATGTCAATTCAGGAGATGAGTTGCTTTCCGGCACCGGACAACCTGCTGTTTCTCTTTTTTCTCTGACTCAAAAGAATTTTAATGTAGATTTTTTGATTGAACGACTGGTAAAAATAGTGAACAGGTATTATATTATATGTCAACAGTATCCACAGGACGTGTTTGCCAAATGGCGGGAATATAACCGCCTGATCGGACACGAAATTGAGGTCGTTGACCCGATGGGAAAATGTATGCGGGGTGTTTTCCGTGATGTTTCCCCTGACGGAGCGATGATTTTTGAGACGGACGGCGAACAAAAGCTGTTTTCCTGCGGAGATGTTAAGATAAATGCTCAGTCGTTGGATTTTTTTAAGTAATTGAAGATTAACAATAAAGAAAGGTGGATTCTATGAATATGGATCTTCTCTCTGCCGGATTGCGAATGATGGTGCTGGGAATGGGCATGGTTTATGTCTTTCTCATTATCATGATTTTCGCAATGAAGCTTATGTCCAAGGCGTTGAAGCCCTTTGCCAATGCGCTTCAGGGTGAAGCCAAACCCGCGGCAAAAAAATCTGCCGGACCCTCTGATGAACAGCTTGCCGCTGTCGCCGCCGCTGTCGTGGCTCATAAACTCGGTAAATAAACAAAACAGTTTTTTAATTATAATAAGGAAAAGACTTTCAAATGAAAAAAATCAAATTCATGGATTGTTCGTTCCGTGACGGCTTCCAGTCCTGTCTCGGCGCCCGCGTCAAAACTGAAGATTTCCTCCCTGCTCTTGATGCAGCGGTCAAGGCCGGTATCAACTACATCGAAATCGGCGGCGGCGCCCGTTTCCAGAGTCTCTATTTCTACTGTCAGGAAGACGCCTTTGATATGATGGATAAATGCCGTGAAGTGGTCGGTCCGGATGTGAATCTGCAGACCCTTTCCCGCGGTGTCAACGTGGTCGGTCTTTCTTCCCAGTCCTCTGATATCATTGATCTGCATGCCCGCATGTTCAAAAAACATGGTATCACCACCATCCGTAACTTTGATGCTCTCAACGACGTCCGCAACCTGATCCCCTCCGGAAACAGCATCCACAATGCCGGACTCAAACATCAGGTCACCGTGACCATGATGGGACTTGCTCCCGGACTGACTGAGTCCTATGCTCACAGCCCCGCTTTCTACATCGACAGCCTGAAAGCCATTCTTGACAGCGGCGTGCCGTTTGATTCTCTTGCCTTCAAGGATGCCTCCGGTACCAGCACTCCCCAGACTGTTTACGAAACCATCAAGATGGCGCGCGAGCTTCTGGGCAATGACAAAGAAATCCAGTTCCACACCCACGACACCGCCGGTATGGCTGTCAGCTGTAACTATGCCGCTATCGAAGCCGGTGCCGATGTCATCGACCTTGCCATGAGCCCGCTTTCCGGCGGTACCTGCGAAGCTGATATCCTCGTCATGTATCAGCGTCTGCGCGGAACTGAGTACACTCTTGATATTGATCCTGAAAAGATCCTGGCTGCCGAAAAGGTCTTTGAACAGTGCATGGATAAATACTTCATGCCCCCGGAATCCATGCAGGTCTCTCCCAAGATCGTCTTCAGCCCCATGCCCGGCGGCGCTCTGACTGCCAATACCCAGATGATGCGCGACAACAACTGCCTGGACAAATACGATGCCTGTATCGAAGCCATGCGCGACGTCGTTGCCAAGGGCGGATTCGGTACTTCCGTCACCCCCGTTTCCCAGTTCTACTTCCAGCAGGCTTTCTCCAACGCCATGCGCGGCGATTGGAAAGTTATTGACAAGAACGGCTACGGCAAGATGGTTCTCGGTTACTTCGGTAAGACTCCGGTCGCTCCCGATCCGGAAATCGTGAAACTTGCTTCTGAACAGTTGGGTCTTGAACCCACCACCGAAGCTGTTGTCGAACGCAATGACCGCGATCCCAAACTGGGCGTTGCCTACAATACCAAACTTCTGGAAGAAGCTGGTCTTCCTGTCACTGAAGAAAACATCTTCATCGTTGCCGCCTGCGGCGAAAAAGGACTCAACTTCCTCAAGGGTGACCGTCCCAACGGTATCCGTTACAAAGAAGCTGCTTCTCCTGCCAAGGCTGCTGCTGCCAACGGTGTCTACACCGCCACCATCGACGGCAAGGCTGTGACCGTTGAAGTTTCCGGCAACGGCGATTACACTGCCAAAGTCGGCGGCAAGAGCTTCACCGTCAAGGTCGGCGAAGGCGCTGCTGCTCCGGCTGCCGCTGCTCAGACTGCCGGAAACGGCGAAGGCAAACCGGTTGCCGCTCCGCTCCCGGGTACTGTTATGAAGATCAACGTTGCTGTCGGCGATCAGGTTGAAGCCGATACCACGCTGCTCATTCTCGAAGCCGTCAAGATGGAAAACGAAATCAAAGCCGGTTTCGCCGGTACCGTCAAAGAAATCAGCGTTGCCCAGGGCGGCGTTGTTGCTGCCGGTGACACTCTGGTCGTTATTGGATAAGAGGTTTTACCATGAGTATACTTAAATCAATCCCCATGCTGGCGGCGATGCTGCTGGCATTTGCGGTGGGTGCTGCTCCGGCAGAGCCCACCCTCGCTCCGGCGAAAAAAGCCGCAGTCAAGGCTTGTCCCAAGACCGCCCAGGCTTGTATCAAGGCGGCAAAAGCCTGTGACAAAGATTGTTTTGTTCTGCCTGCCGGTGTCAAAAAAATGTCCGACAGCGATGATCTTTTCGGCTGGTATCAGGGCAAGGACGGCAAACGTTATCTCGTTTATGAATGGGAAAAACCGGCTGTTGTCTACTCTGTCAGCACTGCTGAAAAGGCGATTGCTTCTCCCGGACGTGAAATGGCGATCATTCACCCCGAAGGACGCAGTAAGGGTAAAATCAAATCTGAAACCACGCTCAAAGTCGTGAAACTCAACGGAAAGTTTGTTCCTGCCGCCACTCTGGTCAAAGGAATGGTCATCGGTTGCTTCATCCCGACTGAGCTGTATCATGACTCTGTGGACAACAACTCTGCCAGAGCTGATAAACTTACCACCACCTGGGGCGAATCTCTGAAAGCCCTCTGGTTGAGTACCGGTATCTATGATATTATCCGTCAGACCTCTTCCTGCTTCAAGAGCACCTGGATCCTCGGTCTCGGACGTGTTCTGATGATCTGTGTTTCCTTTGTTCTCATTTACCTTGCCATCGTCAAGGGATTTGAACCGCTTCTGCTGATGCCGATCGGTTTCGGTGCGCTGCTTGCCAATATTCCGCTTGCCGGTATTTCCGGTCCGGACGGACTTCAGGGCATGATCTACAACGTCGGTATCGAAACCGGTGTGTTCCCGCTGCTGATTTTCATGGGTGTCGGTGCCATGACTGACTTCGGTCCTCTGATTGCCAACCCCAAGACCTCCATTCTGGGCGGTGCGGCTCAGTTCGGTATCTTCTCTGCTTTGATCGGCGCCACCATGCTGACCTTCTGCGGATTTGACCTGAAAGATGCCGCCTCCATCGGTATCATCGGCGGTGCTGACGGTCCGACCTCCATTTACCTTACCAGCAAACTCAGTCCGAAACTGCTCGGTGCTGTTGCCGTTGCCGCTTACAGTTACATGGCTCTGGTTCCGATCATTCAGCCGCCCATCATGAGAATCTTGACCACTGAAGCTGAACGCAAGATCCGCATGACCCAGACCCGTGCGGTCAGCAAAGTTGAGAAGATCTGCTTCCCGATTCTGATTACCGTCCTCTGCGCTCTTCTGCTGCCGGATGCCGCTCCGTTGATCGGTTTCCTGATGTTCGGTAATTTGATGCGTGAGTGCGGCGTTGTCGAACGCCTCAACCAGACTGCCCAGAATGCCTTGATCAACATCGTTACCATCTTCCTCGGTATCGCTGTCGGATCCAAGCTTTCTGCCGATCAGTTCCTCTCCATCCAGACTCTGGGTATCCTGCTGCTGGGTGCCATCGCTTTCAGTCTCGGTACTGCTGCCGGTGTCATCTTCGCCAAGATCATGAATCTGTTCAGCAAAGAAAAGATCAATCCTCTGATCGGTGCCGCCGGTGTTTCCGCCGTGCCGATGGCAGCCCGTGTTGCCAATAAGGTCGGTCAGGAATCTGATCCGGGCAACTTCCTGCTGATGCACGCTATGGGACCCAACGTCGCCGGCGTTATCGGTTCCGCTGTTGCCGCAGGTGTTCTGCTCAACATGCTCAAAGGTCTCTGATAAGAGAATTTGAAAAATATTCAAACCGGCATTTTCCCTGTGGGGAGAGTGCCGGTTTTTTGCAAAGGGGATAAACAAGAATGATAAAAGTCGGCGTTATCGGTTGCGGTGTTATTTCTGCAACACATATTGAAGGGTATCAGAAACTTCCTGATGTGGAAGTTATCCATATTTCTGATCTTGTTCCTGAAAAAATGCAGGAAAAAGGCGATAAATACGGAATAAACAGACGTTCCTGTGATTACCGTGAACTGCTGGCTGATCCTGAAGTGGATCTTGTCAGTGTCTGCACCGATCATGCCAGTCATGTGCAGATTGTCTGTGATGCTCTGAAAGCCGGAAAACATGTCGTTTGCGAAAAATCGCTCGGACGGGTTCCTGAAGATATGGATAAAATGGTTGCCGCCGCAGCAGAACATCCTGAACTTGTTGCCTCCGGTATTTTTCAGCACCGTTTTGAACCGCATAATATCCGCATGAAAAAACTGATTGCAGACGGGGCGTTCGGAAAGATCCTCATGGTCAATCTGCATTTCCGCTGCCGCAGAACCGATGAATACTATATCAAAGATGCCTGGCGCGGCACTCAGTCCGGCGAGGGCGGCGGTATTCTCATCAATCAGGCGATCCATCATCTGGACCAGTTGCGTTTCCTCTTCGGCAATATCGTTGCCGTTTCTGCTCATACAGCCAATCTGACACATCAGGGGGTGATCGAAGTTGAGGATACTGCCACATTCACCATTGAGTTTGAAAGCGGTGTGACCGGTGTGGTTGCCGCCACCAATTCCAGTCCGGTCGGCTGGTGCAGCAATCTCTTTATCGACGGAGATCTGGCGGTGATGAATTACGTCAATGAAAACTGCGAAATGGTCTTTTCTCTTGATAAAGAGCGTGAAAAGATGATCCGCGAAACTTTGGCTGATGACCGTGAAGAAGCAACTGTTGCCGGAAAAGCATATTACGGCAGCGGACACGTTGCCCAGTTGTTGGATGTTGTTGATGCTATCCGTGAAAAGCGCGCCCCCGGCAACACTCTTGCTGAAGCTGCCAGTACTTCTGCGCTGGTTATGGCTGTTTATTCTTCTGCCCGGAACAACGGCGCAAGAACCCCTGTGAAAAATTACGTTTGATGAATACCTGTGACACCATAACGGCTCCTGCCAGCGGAACGGGCGGCGCGATTACTGTTTTGCGCGTATCCGGACCGCGTGCTGTTGAGATAGCGGATAAAGTCTGGAAAGGACGTGTTGTTCTTTCTTCTGCCTCTCCCCGCAAGATGTATCTGGGCAAGATCGGTATGGACCCCGCCCTTGCCGTCTTTATGAAAGCACCCGCAAGTTATACCGGAGATGATGTGATCGAACTGCATTGTCACGGCGGTGCCGCCGCTGCGGACAACGCTTTGCGGGCACTTTTATCTGCCGGATGCCGTATGGCTGAACCGGGAGAATTCACTTTTCGCGCCTTTGTCAACGGCAAGATGGATTTGACGCAGGCTGAAGCGGTTTCTGATGTCATCACATCGGGCAGTTCCGCCGCTTTTGACCTTGCCCAGAAACAGCTGGCGGGGGCTTTGAGTGAACGCTTGAATTCTCTTTATGACAAAATCAATGCGTTGCGCTCCGAATGTGAGGCGCGTCTGGATTTTCCTGATGAGGAATTGGATTTTGCAAGTGATGCAGAACTTGCCGGACAGTGTCAGGAAATAGAAAAAGAAACTTCCGAACTTCTTGCCACCCGCGCCCGGGGCAGTCAGCTGCGTGACGGTGTGGAGGTCGTTCTTGCCGGACGTCCCAATGCCGGAAAATCCAGTCTGCTCAACCGTCTGCTGGGATTTGAACGCGCCATCGTAAGCGATATCCCCGGAACCACCCGCGATACGGTTGAAGAAAGAACTGTTCTGGATAATATCCCTGTCATTTTGACGGATACTGCAGGTTTGCGCGAAAGTTCCGACCCCGTTGAAAAACTGGGTATTGAACGCAGCCGCCGTTCCATTGCAGCCGGACAGGTGACTTTCTGGCTGCTTGATGCTTCAAGTCCCGACCGCGCAGGGGAACTGCAGGAACTTCTGGATTCTTCAGCGCGCAATGTGATTGCCGTGTGGAACAAAATTGATCTGGTTCCCGGTTTTGTCATGCCTGAACTGGATCTGCCGCAGGCGGCGCTCTCTGCCGTGACGGGTGAGGGGATTGATAATTTGATAGAAAAATTCAGTGAGATCATCAATGCCGGAAGCGTTCAGCAGACACTTCCTGATGTCGCCGTCAATGCCCGTATAGCCGGGGAACTTGAAGAAGCCATTGCCGCGCTGATCACGGCGCGTATGAACTTTGAATCTTCTGAATATGAACTTGCCGCCGCCGATCTTGCTGCTGCAAGTTTTTCTGTCGGGGAAACGGTCGGCAAGACCGCCTCTCCGGATTTGCTTGACAGTGTGTTTCACCGTTTCTGTATAGGAAAATAAAAGGATGAATGACCAGTGCGTTTGGTCGGGGGAAAAACTCAATCTTTCCATCGGCAGACAAATCATTTTTGACGATGCCGATATGTATATCGGGGCAGGGGAGCGTGTCGCGCTCATCGGACGCAACGGCGGGGGCAAGTCCACGCTGCTTAAAATCGTTGCGGGGATCGAACAGCCCTCCTCCGGGAACATCAGCGTTGCCCGGGGCTGCCGTATTGCCTATATGCCGCAGGACCCCGTCTTTGAATCCGATAAAAATGTGGGCGAACTGGTCGCTGAGGGATTGCAGTATTTTGCGGAACTTCTTGAAGCGTACAACCGCCAGTCTCCCCATTCTGCCGCCGCTGTGGAGCTGGAACACAAAATCAATTATCATCAGGCATGGACTTATGAAAACAAATTGGATACCATGCTTGACAAACTTGATCTTGACCGGCAGAAGAGTTTTGCCCGTCTTTCGGGCGGAGAAATGCGCCGTGTTCTGCTTGCCCGGGCGCTGATTTCTGAACCTGATCTGCTTCTTCTGGATGAACCGACCAACCATCTTGACGTCGGAACGGTGAACTGGATAGAGAATTTTCTTGCCTCCTATCGCGGCGCCTGTCTGTTTGTCACGCACGACCGCTATTTTCTTGACCGCATCGCCAACAGAATCGTGGAGTTGTCAAACGGCAAATTCTTTTCCTGTGTCGGCTCTTACGCAGATTTTCTTGAGGCGAAAGAGGCGCATGAATACGCAGAAGATGCCGAAGCCGATAAACGTGAAAAGTTTTTGCGCCTTGAAATTGACTGGGTGCGCCGTTCTCCCAAGGCGCGTTTGCGCCGCAATCTGGGACGCCTGCGCCGTTTTGAGGAACTCTCTGCCATTGACCGTCCCAAACGCATGGGCAATGTGGAGTTGATTATTCCCGCCCCCGGACGGCTCGGAAACAAAGTTGTTGAACTGGAAAACGTTTCTTTCAGTTTCGGGGAACGCAAACTTATCAACGATTTCAGTTGTGAGTTTCCGCAGGGCAGCAAGACCGGTATCATCGGTCCCAACGGAATCGGCAAAACCACGCTGCTTAAATTGATTACCGGTTCCCTTGCACCGCAAAGCGGAAAAATCCACATTGCCGATACTGTGGCGTTCAATTACATCGATCAGACCCGTATCACGCTTGATCCCGAACAGACCGTTGCCGAAGCCGTTGCCGGAGACTCCGACAGCGTGAATCTGGGAACGGATAAAATTTCCATCTGGGGATATCTCAAACGTTTTCTTTTTGAAGATGAACGTATCAACACCAAAGTCAAGTATCTTTCAGGCGGCGAAAAAGCGCGTCTTCTGCTTGCCATCGTGCTGAAACAGGGCGGCAACTTTCTGATTCTTGACGAACCGACCAACGACCTTGATCTGCCCACGTTGCGGGTATTGGAAGAGGCTCTCGTGCATTATTCAGCGCCTGTCATCGTTGTCAGTCACGACCGGTATTTCCTCAACAGAGTCTGCAACAGAATCATCTCCTTTGATGGAGAAGAGGGCATAACCGTTCAGGAGGGCGATTACGATTATTTCGTCTTCAAACAAACGCAGAAACAGGCGGCAAAAGTTCAGGAAGTTCAGACGGTTAAAAAGGAAACGCCTGCTCCCGTTCCCGTGAAAAAACAGCCGCAGAAACTCTCTTACAAGGAACAGAAAGAGTTGGATGGTATGGAAGAAGCGGTCCTTGAAGCGGAGGAATTGATTTCTTCTCTTGAAGCGGAATTTACGGCTCCTGATTTTTATACCACCCGCGCCAAAGAGGCTCCCGTTCTTCAGGCAAAACTGGATGAAGCCAGAGCGCACCTTGAAACCCTCTACGCCCGTTGGGAAGAGCTGGAAACGAAAAAAGCAAGTTATTCCCGGTAAAGAAAATAGAGAGTCGGGGCAGAGCCGTAAAAAAGATGGCGTGGAGTTTCCAGATAACTGTAAAAATATTGTCAACGTTCTTGACAAGCAATTGGATAAGTGCTACCTTATATCATGTTTATTTTCTTTAAAGTTGTGTCCGGTGAAGAACAACCTGATTAAAGTAAGGAATATTGAGTATGGAAAAGTTGATTGTTTCTGATGGTGAATTACAGTGTGTGCCGCAGATTTTTGCAGAAGAGATAACTGAATCTGCTGTGGGAAAAAGCGGCAATGATGAAGCAGGAACAGTAACAGAGAAGAATAACGGAAAAGTATATGATTCTGTTGCTGACAGCAGCGTTCCTACCATGACAGATCGGGCAGTTGTTGCGATCACCAAGCCTTCAACTGACATCAAAAATCGCGGATTTTCTCAGGTTATCGCCTGGGATCAGAACCGCGGTGCCGTCGGTATGATCCACAACAACGGCAAATTCCCCGCCGAGTGGGGCGGCATCTGGCAGTGGAGCGGCTCAGATATCAATCTCTGGCGCGTCGTCGGTGCAGGACACTTCAAGGGGACAAAAGTTGATTATGACGGTGTGCTTCTCTATAACGGTATCGGCAACACCTTCGCTGCCTGGACCGACTTGAACGATCCCTCCTACGGCTACGTTGACCTCTGTCACGTTGAAGACTCTTTCAATACCTGTGCAGTCGCCGATTTTGACGGCAACGAATATGATGATATTCTCATCTATGACAACAACGGCAGTTTCGGTGTCGTCCTTGACGGAACCACTTACAAGGATATCTGGCACGTTGACAATCCTGCCTCCAATCCCTGGAAAATCCTCGGCGCAGGCTCCTTCGGCGGAAAAGAAGACAAACTCATCGTTGAAAACACTTCCAACGGTCACCTCTATCTCTGGCAGAACAATGATACCTCTTTCAAAACATGGAACTGGTCTCAAACCGACATCGGTTATCTCGGTGATTCCAAGTTCATGGTTTCCGGCGATTTCAACGGTGATGGCAAAGACGATATCGTCATTCAGAAAAGCAACGGCGAAATGTGGTGCTGGGATGACGGCAACTCCGTCAATGCCCGCTGGATCGGCAATCTTGACAGCAGTTTCGCCGTCGAAGCTGTCGGTGACTACAACGCCGACGGCAAAGAAGACATCCTCCTGCGCGAACAGTCTTCCGGCTGGGGCGGTCTCGGCTTCTGGGGCGCCGGTTACGCCGGCAACTGGACAGATATGAACGCCCGTATCGAAACCGATACCCGCATCTCCGGCAGCAAATTCGCCATCATCGCTTAACTTTTTATAAAAGGTGATGGGAATCGGGGGGAGGCGAAAAACTTTTTTTCACGAGAAAAAAAGTTTTTCGCCTCCCCCCGAACCCCCCA
>SUVX01000099.1 GCA_015061725.1 Lentisphaerota bacterium | reverse complement strand
CCATAGCATCACTTCAGCTATCAGTCAAGCAGCAGCTCTTCACCTTTGGCTCCGACGAGTTAAAATACCCATTCTCGCCAAAGGGAGCTGCTGCTATTTGATAACCGGGAATAATATACAGGGAACAACGCCTTTGAAAATCAGCGCAGTTTCAAGGTTGCAAGACCGATGAGGGCGCAGAGGGCAGCGAAAATCCAGAAGCGGATGGTGATTTTGCTGTCGGGGATACCTTTTTTCTCAAAATGGTGATGGATGGGAGCCATGAGGAAAAATCTTTTTCCGCCGAAGTGGCGGTAGACGAAACGCTGGATGAAGGAAGAACCAAGTTCCAGAATAAAGACAAATCCGATGATAAAGAGCAGAACCTGCTGCCCCAGCATGATGGCGATGAGAGAGAGTGCGCCGCCGAGGGCGAGACTGCCGGTATCTCCCATGATGAGGCTTGCGGGCTGACAGTTGTGCCAGAGAAATCCCAGACAGGCTCCGGCGATGGCACAGGCGTAAATGGCGATTTCTCCTGCGCCGGGGACGTAAGGAATATTGAGATATCCGGCAAAGATGCGGTGTCCTGAAAGATATGCGCTGAGAGCAAAGGCAAGGGTGGCAATGACCATACAGCCGGAGGCAAGTCCGTCTTTGCCGTCAGTTAAATTTACACCGTTGCTGGCGCAGAAAAGCACACCGTAGTTGAAAACAAGCATAAAAATCAGACACAGGGGCATCAAAAACAGCGGCATATAGAACAACGCATCTTTAAAGAACGGAGTCATGACGGCAATTTTTTCGCTTTCAGGCAGAAATTGGAACGGATTTTTGAAGAACGGCAGATAAATTTTCATCGTAACCGTTCCGTAAGTTTTGTAAAGGGCATAGATTGCCAGTACGGAAATGACGGCTTGAACGATGACTTTTGTCCGTTCTTTGACGCCGTCGCGTTCCTGACGCAGATATTTGAGTTTGATGTAATCATCGGCAAAACCGAGGGCGGCAAGTCCGATGGTTGCCAGAAGAAACACGGTCAGTTTCCGGTCGGGCAATTCCCCCCAGAGCAGGGCGGAGATCACCACAGAAACGATAATGATAACGCCGCCCATCATCGGTTTGCGCGGACGGGTGTCGTCATCGGTGCGCGCGGACTTCTGTACACAGTGTCTGTTAAAAAAAGGCAACAGCGGCGGAATACACATCACCGTCAGCAGAAATGCCGTAAAAAAAGCACCTCCCGCGCGGAAAGAAATGTACTCAAATACCCGCAATGGACCGAAAAAAGACTCGAAATTGTGAAGATAATAAAGCATGTTTTCCCCGTTTTTTGAAATAGATTAAAGCCTGTTACAAAAGATACAATATCTTAAAATTTTTTCAAGTGAGGTAAATTTAAAAGTTCTCAAAAACTTTTGAAAATTCTGCCGTGATTTGAAAACAGCACCAGTTGCCAAACGCAAAAAAGTTTCAGAAATGAACCTGATGGATCACATGGACGACTTTTCAGGAACAATGCCTGTTGTCCATTTTGTCTGTTTGGTCCATCCTGTCCACAAAATTTCAAACGGAGACGTCAATCACTTTTACAAATACTCCGCTTTTTTTGAAAAGAGGAGAGGGGTTCGGGGAGAGGAGAAAAACTTTTTTTCTCGTGAAAAAAAGTTTTTCTCCTTCCCCCGACTCCCATCTACCCTTATCAGAAACAGCGTGGAAATTTTAATTTTCGCTCTTTGAATAAACATTGAGAGCTTTGGCATAATTGCAGTTTTCAGCCAGCTTGACTTTGTGGGGGACATTGGCACGGAGATAGACGGTGTCACCGGCTTTCATGCGGGTGCAGTTTTTGTCATCCATGATATAAAAATCAAGTTCTCCTTCAAGCAGGATGTAAAATTCTTCAGTGTCATGGAGCAGAAAATCGCGTTCTTCGCTGGCACGGTGATATTCAATGATAAAGGGATCCATCTGGCGGTTGATCTGGCGGTAGGCAAGACTGTTGTAGATGATACCGAAGTGTCCGCTGTTGTCACGGGTGACTTCTTCACCCTGATTGATATTGCCGAAAGTGTATTCGGGAATCTGCGTTTCACTCTGAAAGAGAACAGAAAGTTCCGTTCCCAGAGCCGCGGCAATTTTGTTGACGGCTTTAAGCGACGGGGTGATACGGAAATTTTCAACCTGAGAAATAAAACCCTTGCTGAATCCGCTTTTAGCCGCCAACTGGTCAACGGTCATACCCTGAGCGATCCGCAGCGCCCGGACGTTTTGTGATATTTTTAATAGATTCATAAAACAATACTCTTTCTTTGCTTTTTGATAATGTAACAGTTCAAGTCTTGTTTTACAAATTATTTTGTTGTTTTGAGTAAAGAAAACTATCTGATCCTGAATCCGGAACCTGAGTACATTTTTCCGTCAAAGGAGATGACACCGCGTTTGAGGTCGACATTTTGCGGCAGTTCGATCAGGGTAAATTTTCTGAATGCAAACTTTCCTGAAAGATTTTCCAGTTTGAGCATAACGATTGGATGGCTTTCAAGTTTGCCGCCAAGGATCCTGTCTGATTCAAACGGCAGCTGTACCGTAAGATAGCCGGAACTGCTGCCGCTGCCTGAAAAGCGCAGAAAGGTGTGTTTGTTGTTGCTCTGATTATACATATAAACGATGAAAAAACTTTTGACATTGCGGAAGAGCAACTTTTCAATTTTTACTTGCATTGAAAGAAGATACTTTTTTCCGGGCTTGATTTCAACGCCTTTGCTCCGCAGGTCAATGACGGAATTTTCCTGCGGCATATCAATATGCAGGACATCGTTTTCAATGTGCCATGCGGCATTGTTTTTGAGTGTGCGGGGGACAAAGCATCTTTTCTGCCTGAGCAGAGTTGAAAGCAGATTGCTGCTGTCAGAAGACTCTTCATTTTCAGACAGACGGTTTGTCTGTTCAGAAAGCGTTTTGACTCTGGCGGAAAACTTATTGAATTTTATTTGCTCCGCCTGAATGTGATAATTGATTTTCAATATGCCGTTGTGAGGCAGAGTGACGGGTTTCATCATCACATCGGCGCAGCTGCCGAAACGGTAGTTCATTAAAAAGTTTTCAGGATAGGTGAAAATAAATCCGGTCCCTGCTGCTTTGTCGTAGATACCGAAAGTGCTGCGGACGGCTTCACGCTGATGTTTCGGTACTCCCAGAAGTGTTTTTTCAGCCGAAGTTAAGACGGCGTTGGGATAACAGCTTGTTGGTTGTGAGGTATCCGCTTTTCTGCCGTCCTGTGTAAATACGGCATATTCTGTCAGCTTCGAATCCTGTGCCAAAAAGTTGTGTGACCAGTAAGAAAAGGTATTGCGGGGATCGGGGTTGCCGTTGCGGAGCATGATATTGACACGGATTCCGGGCTTGTCTTTTTTGAGCGTGTAAACTTTGGTCAGTGTACAGCCGTTCAATGTGCGGTTGAGAGAGCCGGAATAAGTGATTTTGACGGTGTTGCCATCGTTGGTGCAGCTTTCAAGCGTCATATCCGCCACTTCATCACCGGACCATCTGCCGCTGCGGGGGAGCCAGAACATATCCATCGCAAAGCCGCCCTGCGGAATGCTTGAAGAAATCAGATTGCCGGAATTTCCTTTGCTCCAGTGCATGATTCTGCCGCCGGATGTGGAAAATCCGATACATTCATCTTGAGTTTTGATTGTCAAAAGCGGCAGTTTGTTTTGTGTCATGTAAGAAATGTCAAAACTTCCCTTTTTTCCCAGAGATACCGTATTGCCGGAACGGGAGGCGTTTTTGCGCTGTTCGTTGGCAAATTCTTCTGTAAATTTGGCAGAAGTGATCTGTTTCATTCCCGCACATTCTGCTGTATCCTGCGTGAGCAGCCAGATGCCGGGAGAATGGGGAGCGGTTTTTAAGATAACTTTTTGTGCTTTGCCGGAAAGACGTATGTATTGTTTCTTATCCGGTTCGATCAGGTAACGCGGTGCTTTCCCGTCAGGCAGAGTCAGTTCTGTAAACAGCGTTTCCCGGGCGTTCAGATTGAGAATGCCGATTGCACATCTGTTCCGGAACTCTTTGGCTCTTATGATTGCACTTGAACTCCACTGCGGATAAGATAGATCGATTTCAGAATCTCCGGTTCTGATGATTTTTTTCTGAAACGGCAGAGGTTTTATTCCGATTTTTGCGGATTTTCCCTGCTGGAAAATATCAATGACGGGAGCCAGTAGGACTTTTGTACGGTAAAACGCATAATGGATACCACCGTCCAGTTCCGTCAATCCCGGCCATTGTCCGACACCGGCGCATCCGGCGAGGGCAGGGGAAAGCAGATTCATCACACAGGCGTTGACGTCAGAATAATTCACCGCTCCGGAATAGGCAAGTTCCGTTATCGGCATAAGTTTCTTTTTGTTAACGTAAGTGGACATATCTTCAACACTGTTAAAAAATGACATGGTGGAGCCGGTGTAAATCATCGGCAAATGAAAATCAGCGTATTTGTCATAAACCTGATAGTCCAGATCCTTCCAGGGCAGTCCGCTGCCGTGGCAGACGTAAAATGCAGCACGCGGTCTGTACTTTTTGACCATATCCCGGATGGTTTTTATCGGCATACAGTAAAGTTCCTGACGGAAGGAGGCGTATTGCTTTGCATATTTGCTTTTGAGGATTTGAGGCGTTAACTTTTCTTTGATGTTGAATTTCTGAGCAAAGGCGGTAACGGTTGCCGCATCGTCATATCCTGAGGAGTTCTGCCGGATCATGCTTGGTTCCCAGTCAATGGCAAAAGCATTGGTATGCGGAGCACAGAAATTTTTATAGTAAATATCTTCTCTCTGGCGGATTTCATCACAGAATTTTTTCATGCTGCCGACAAGTCCGGCTGCGCCGAAATTTTTTTCTGTGTAGTATTTTTTTTGCAGATCATAAAGACCGCCGAGGCGCAGACCGGCGACTTCCAGTCCGGCGGAGAGCATTTTTCTTGAATTTTTTTCGCTTGTTCTGCGTGCTGTTCCGTAAATGGTTTCCAACGTATCCAGTCCGAGCCGTTTGTAGTAATTGATGCGTTCGTCCATGAGTCTTGCCGGCATGTAGATACTGTCGGCACCCGGCTGACAGATATAGGCACGGTAAGTTTCGGCAAGTTTGGCATTTTTGTCAATCACACCGACGGTTTTGAGTTTGTTGGTTTCTTTTGCCAGAATTTTTCCGGAACTTATGACTTTCCATGAAAAGGTTTTTTCCGCCTGTGCAGGCATACGGAAATAGACAAAAATATGCACATAATGTCTTTTCAACCTCTTTTGAACGGTGTCCTGAGAGATTTTTATTTGCAGGACATTGTATTTACCCTTTTTTCTGACAAAAACCGGTTTGAAAAAAGCACCGTTCTGCTGGTGTGCATTGACCCAACCGGTCATTTTAATATCTGCGGGCCAGTCGATTTCAAGAGTTAATTCCTCTTTGCCGGAAAGGGAAGCAAAGGTGTTGGGGAGAAAGTTTTGGGCAGTTAAATAGAAGAGGACGGCGTTCAATTCATTTCCGATACATTCGACAGTTTTGTTCTGCCTGTGGCTGGCAGGCGTGATTCCGGCGGATGCCCCCGGAAGAACGGATTGAAATAAAACAACAAAAAAGAGTATGAATAATATTTTTTTCATCAGTTTCTATCCCAGCAGTTATCATCAAAAAAGTTGCTTCCGTTGCGTAAACGGCTGCCGCCGTTGCTGTAAAGGAAACCGACTCCGGCAAGATCGGGAGCAGTGGCGTATTCACTGTCAACGTGACCATCCACCCACGCGACGGAACAACTGTTCCGGTGGGCGGGATAAGCGACGCCCGGCCAAGTGGAAATATGACGCGGATAGATGCGGAACGATCCTCTGCCTGTCAATCCGTTGGAGTCATTGCACATGGAGTCTGCCAGAAGAATTGTTGCAGCGGGTTTTTTTATGAGGTTTTTCTTTGCAGGTTGGTCGGTGGGGGCGCCGTTGATGGCAGAACCGTTTTTGACACTCGCCGTGCCGCCGATGGAGTAGTGGTTGTAACCGTAATCAATTTCTGCAAGTCCGTAAATACAGCCGGCTGAAACGGAACTGTCAAGAATGCTTTTGCGGTAATTGGCCCGTGTTTTTCCCCTTTCGGACGGACAGAAAAAACATTTGACTGAAATCATTTTACAGTCCATCAGTGTTCCTGCATAGTTTTTTCTGTAATTGGTGTCATTGGTGTAACGTTCTCCTGCATTTGTCGGATAATAATCGTCAAAAGATGTCGTATAGACCTCCAGAGCCGTTGCCAATTGTTTGAGATTGCTTTTGCAGTTCGCGCCTTTTCCGGCTTCTCTTGCCTGCTGTAATGCGGGCATGAGCATCGCAGCAAGGATCGCAATGATTGCAATCACAACCAGCAGTTCTATCAGCGTAAAGGCTGATTGTGCGGAACGCAAAGATTTGTAATATTTCAATTTCAGCATTTTGCCACCCCCTTATGGTTGAAGTGATTATTTTTTTCTGTCGGTACTGGAGCGTTCTATCAGTTTTGAAGAGATATATTCCAGCGGTGTTTCAGTATTGGCATGAAACCACCTGTTGGCTTCAAGGAGCAGATCAATCGCCCTTTCGCCCTTTTTTTCGTATTGAAAGTCTACTGTTGAAAGCGGCGTTTCAAGAAATGCGCTGCCCGGATATCCGCAGCAGCCCATGACGGCGATATCGCCGGGAATGGAAATACCGCATTCTTTGAGCTGCTCCATGATGATGAGTGCAAAAAAGTCGGAGTATCCGATAATGGCATCCGGACGTTGAGGGAGCAACAGGATCTCATCCACTGTTTTCCGGATGGAACGGTCTTCGTATTTTGCAGAAAAAATCAAATCAGCAGAGTTTTCAAATCCGTTTTCTTTGAGGTAACTTCTGTAATCACCTTTGAAGCGGCTCCGGTCGGTATCTGCGTGGAGCCAGATGGTTGCGATCCGTTTGCAATGGCATCCTTTAAGATGATTGAGTGCCTGGAGCCATGCCTGATGTGTATCCGTTGCGATAACAGCCATCTGAGTTGCCGCGCGGTCGGTATCACGTCCAAGAATGACCGCAGGCAGCTGTGATTGTCTGACTGCGGTCAAAATCGGTTCATTCCCGGTGAAGTCACTTCCGAGAATGATAATGCCGCTGCATTGAGCCTCTTTAAAAAATCCCGGAGTTTTTGCGTAATCGTAAGTTGCCCGGACAAGTTCAACGTTTTTTTTCAGACTGCGGCGTTCAATGCCGGGCATGATATAAAGATAGGGATTTGAAATTTCAGGCTTCGGAGAATATACGACTGCAAAACGTTTGCCCATCGGCCTAAAATATCCGGGAACAAAAGTACCCTGAGATACTTTTCTCTCGACCATGCCGAGTTTTTCAAGTTTTGCCAATGCGCTGCGGAGCGTAACTTTGCCGACACCCAACTGTCTGGAAAACTCCAATTCTGTCGGAAAACGGTATCCCGGCGGATACTCTCCGCTTGAAATCTTTTCACTTAAAAAGTTGAAAATCAAATCTTTTTTCAGCGTTTCCATAGTGTGTTTCCCAATGATACTATATTGATTCTATCAACGATAATATACCCACGTTTGATATAATGTCAAGATAGTATCAATTGAAATATCTGTAAAATAAAACCGCTTTTTCAAGAGATTTCAGACTTGATTTTGTGTGTAGAATGGTGTATTTTAATACTAAACATAAAACTAAACTAATTTTTAAGGATTTATCCATGTCACATATTTACGATGTTGCCGTTATCGGCGGCGGTGTGAGCGGAACAGCGGCGGCGTACCGCTTGAGCCGTTATAAATTGAAGACGGTACTGCTTGAAAAGGAATCCGATGTCAGTTTCGGTGTTTCCAAGGCAAACAGCGGGATCGTTCACGGGGGATTTCATTATTCTGCGGAAAAGACTCTCAAGGGAAAACTTGAGATTAAGGGTAATCTCATGTATGACCAATGGCATGAGGAACTGGATTTTGCTTTCAACCGCTGCGGTATATTAATCGTTGCATTCAAGCCGGAACAGATGGAGGAAATCAAACGCCTCTATCAGCAGGGCGTTGAAAATAAAGTGCCGGGCATTGAACTTTGCTCAAAAGAACGGATCATGGAACTTGAACCCAAACTTGCCGCTGAGGTTTACGGCGGACTTTTTGCGCCCGGCGGCGGCGTGGTTGAACCTTATGCGCTGGTGTTTTCTCTGGCTGAAGCGGCAAAACTCAACGGCGTTGAAATAAAGACCAACTTCAAAGTTTCCGGCGCCTGCGACTGCAACGGCGTCTGGGAGATCGTCTCTTCTTCAGGAGAAAAAATCCGTGCCGGACACGTTATCAATGCTGCCGGACTTTTTGCCGATGAAGTATCGCATATTTTCGGCGCAGAAGAGTTTGTCATAAGTCCCCGTAAAGGTGAGGAATATCTGCTGGACCGCCTGTCTCCGGGACGTCCGCAGCGGGTGATTTTCCCCGTTCCCGATAAACACACCAAGGGCGTTCTGGTTATTCCCACGGCGGGCGGAACCACGATGGTCGGACCCACCGCGCAGATTACCGATGACAAAAGCGATAATGCCACAACGCAACTCAATAAACAGGCGATTTTTGCGCTGGCAAAAAATATGGTCTCCGGCATTTCTGAAAAAGATTTGATCACCTCTTTTTCCGGCTCCCGTCCGGTGATAGAGGGTAAAGAGGATTTTTTCATTCAGATATCTGAAAAGGCTCCCCGTTTCATCCAATGCGCCGGTATCCAGTCGCCCGGATTGACTTCTGCGCCTGCCGTGGCGGAACTGCTCTGCGAACTGCTTGAAAAAGACGGCGTGAGACTTGTTGAAAAAGATACGCCGTATATTTTTCCTGAAAAAGTACCGTCCGTCCGTGAAATATCTCCTGAAAAGGCGGATGAACTTTTCAGGGAAGATCCCGCCTGGACCAATATCATCTGCCGCTGTGAAAAGGTTTCCGAGGCAGAGATCCGCATTGCCGTCCGCCGCGGACATACGACGCTTGACGGCGTGAAACTTGCCACCCGTGCCGGAATGGGACGCTGTCAGAGCGGATTCTGTACCATTGAAATTATGAAAATCATTGCTCAGGAAACCGGGATGTCACTTGCTGATGTGATCAAACGCGAAAAGGGCGGTATGCTTGTTTCCGGTGTGCTGGGAGGAGAAAATAAATGAAAACTTTAACCGTTGATATTGCTGTTATCGGCGGCGGCGCCGCCGGACTGGGAGCTGCCGCCCGCTGTGCCAAAGCCGGAAAAAAGACTCTTCTTCTTG
Organism: Lentisphaerota bacterium; assembly: GCA_015061725.1. GTDB lineage: Bacteria > Verrucomicrobiota > Lentisphaeria > Victivallales > Victivallaceae > UBA1784. The sequence continues at coordinate 1,664 of SUVX01000099.1, read as the reverse complement.
AACGCCTTTCCCGTCCCGGCGGCGTGTTGATGCAGTGCATTCACTCCGGATTCGGTATCCACCGTTTCAACGAGGAGTTGACCGGTCCTGAATATGCGGGCAGAGTTTTGAAGCAGGCTCAGGAATCCGGTGTTGAAATCATGCTTTCTGCGACAGTCATGCAGCTGTCAAGCGATGAAAACTCAAGGACACTTACGGTGTATTCCCGGGAGTGCGGCGTGGTTATCGTTAAAGCGCAGGCAGTGATTCTTGCCATGGGCTGCCGTGAACGCTGCCGGGGCAATCTGGGAATCCCTGGAGAGCGTACCGCAGGAATTTTCAATGCCGGACTTGCCCAGAAACTTTTGAATGAAGAGGGTCTCATCCCGGGAACGAAAGCGGTGATTGCCGGTTCAGGAGATATCGGTCTTATCATGGCGCGCCGTTTGTCCTGGTGCGGCGTCAAAGTTGAGGCGGTTATCGAGATCATGCCGTATCCGGCGGGATTGAGCCGCAATATCGCCCAGTGCCTTGAAGACTTCGGAATTCCTCTGCTTTTGTCGCATACACTGACCGGAATTTACGGTAAGGAACGTGTGGAATATGTGACGATTGCGCCGCTGGTTGACGGTTCTCCCGATCTTGCAAGAGAGAAAAAAATCGAGTGCGATACGGTACTGTTCTCTGTGGGACTTGTTCCTGAAAACGAACTTTCCCGTGCCTGCGGCATTGAAATCAATCCTGTGACCAACGGAGCAAAAGTGGATGGGCATTTAATGACAAGTGTTCCGGGAATTTTTGCCTGCGGAAATGTTCTGCACGTTCACGATCTGGTGGACTTTGTTTCAGATGAAGCCGACCGTGCGGCAGATAATGCGGTTGCTTTTGTGGATAACAGGATTTCAGGTGAGTCCACTGTACCGGTATCGGCGGGAGAGAATTTGCGTTATGTTGTTCCTGATAAAGTGTGTTCCTCAAGCGAAAACCACTTTTACATGCGTGCGGCAACGGTGATGGATAAAGCCGTCCTCAAAGTGACGGATTCTCAGGGAAACGTTGTTTTCAGCAAAAATCTTATGTATGTGAAACCTGCTGAAATGATTTCAGTTTCCTTTGACTGCGGATGTGCTGAAAAATTGAATTTTGTGTTGGAGAAAAGATAATCATGGAAAAATTCCACAAAATCTGTATCAACTGTCCTGCGGGCTGTCATCTTGATATCACGCGCGAAAACGGAGAAATAACAGTCAGCGGCAACACCTGTCCGCGCGGAGTGAAATATGCTCTTCAGGAGTTGACCGATCCCCGCCGGGTGGTTACCGCTGTCGTTTTTGCAGAGGGAGAAAAACGCATTTGCATTCCCGTCAAGACCTCAGCGCCGCTTGCGATGGCATTGATTCCGGAATTGCTCAAAGAGTTGTTTGCAACCAAAGTACCTCTGCCGGTGGAAACGGGAGAGGTCATCATAAAGAACTTCCGTTCAACGGGCGTGGATGTGATCGCTTCTTCGGATTGCAAAACAATGTAAAAAACTTTTCTATGGACCAGATGGACCAGATGGACCAAATGGACTTGAAAAGCAAAAAAACACCGGCATCACCTCAAACCAAATACGCCGCTTTTCTCGAAAAGGGGTGGGGTGTGGGGAGGGGAAAAACCTCTTTTCTCGTGAAAAGAGGTTTTTC
>SUVX01000098.1 GCA_015061725.1 Lentisphaerota bacterium | reverse complement strand
GATACGATTTTCGCTTAACTCCCCAAAAAATTGTCAGATTAAACGCTACTTTGTCAGATTAAACGCAAGCAACTTCTGCTCGGTTGCATTTACTTTGACAAACTTGCGTTTACTTTGTCAAGTGACCCATTTCATTTCAACCATAATATCAGGAGGAAGACAGATGAATACCAGTCCAGTATGCCGGAACAGTCGTAAAAAACGCAATTTCACGCTGATTGAACTTCTTGTGAATGCTGCTTGTAAAACAGGGGTTTTGTATAACCGCTGCGGCATGCTGTTATCAAAGGGCGGCGCGTTAAAAACGGACAAAAACGGACAAAAACGGACAAAAACGGATATCGGTGCGCCGCAGGATACGGCTGGTTTCGCCCAACAACAAAATACCCCGCTTCATACTTGCAAAGCAAGTGCTTCATGTTTGCCGCAGGCAAACGCTTCATGCAGCAACGCTGCGCTTCACACGGCGGAGCCGTGCTTCATTCGATCAGCGTTCACGCTGATTGAACTTTTGGTTGTTATTGCCATTATTGCAATCCTTGCGGCAATGCTGATGCCCGCATTGAATAAAGCAAGGGCAACGGCGATTGCCAATAATTGTAAAAGCAACTTGAAACAGCAGACAGCCAGGATCCAGTTATACGCAGACAGTTATGACGGTTGGTTTGCAATTTACTCGTCTGCTGCGGAATACACCTGGTTCAGAATGCTGCAGCGTATGGATTCTACGGAACGCATTCCCTTTAATAAACAATCAGATTTCAAGCACATCGGCTGTCCTGATCCGGGACTGGAATTCGATGCAGCAAATCCGACTTTCAATGTCTATGGAACTGTTTTCTATTACCGGTTCCAGAAAACAGATGTTTATTATGATGCCTGGGCGAATCCTTACTACAAGAGCATTGCAAAAGTTTACGGCACAGAAGGCGGTCACTTTTTCAGAGTCTCTCAGGTGCCGAATGCTTCCAAGATCGCTCTTATTGCCGACAGCTCCGCATCTTCGATCAAAAGACAGGTTTTCAACTTCTATAATGCAATGGGCGGCAGCGGCGGTGCAGGTAATCCCTTTATGATAATGAGACATGGCAACACTGCAAATTCCGGATTCGTTGACGGCCATGTGGCAACTGTCACCCCGGGCGACTGTATGAGCAACCGCTACAAAGTCCGTTCTTTCTACTATCAGACTGGAGAACTGCACAACGCATATTGACAGTTTTTAAAGAGGCATTTTATGAAAAAATTTTTCCGTTTGGGTGTCGTCGGATTGGGACACCGGGGACGCTTCATGGTCAAATCAGCCGATTCCGGTATCGAAAGTTTCAAGGCTGTTGCCGCCTGTGATTTGAATCCTGATTTATTCTATACTTCTCAACGCAGTCAGAAACCGTTGAGTGAAGAATTGCCTGATGCCGTGTTTTATCAGGATTATGATGAAATGCTTGAAAAGGCAAATTTGGATATCGTTCTTGTTGAAACGCCTGCCATGTGTCATGCTGAATTTTGCGCCAAGGCGTTGAAACGCGGAATTCATGTGTATTCTGATATTCCGAGTGTTGCAGATTTTGAAGAAGCGGATATGTTGTGGAAAGCGCAGCAGGAGTCTTCTGCAATGCTTATGACAGGAGCCACCACCTGCGGTTTCGGTTTTGTCATTGCTCTGCAGGATCTGGTCAGAAAAGGCTTGCTGGGCAAACCTTTTGCGCTTGACGCAGAGTATATCCATGATTGCCGGAGTTTGTGGGAATCTACTCCGTGGCGCAAACCGTCAAAAGAATATCCCTTTTATCCCATAACCTATTGCACCCATTCTCTGGGACCGCTGCTCTCAATTCTTGATGAAGATTTGAAAACTGTTACCTGTTTAAGTACCGGTTCTCATGTGACGGAATTGGAATATGCCCATGATCTGATGACGGCGACCTATCAGACGGCTTCAGGAGTTCTTATCCGTCAGACCTGCAGTTTCATCAACAACAGCAAAACGGGACATCATTCTTTCAGGGTATTCGGAACGGAGGGATACTTTGAACACCTGTCTTCACGCGGAAAAGAACCGGAAAAGACTTTTTTCAATTCCAATGTATTGTACGGCGCTGATAAAATCACCGAGTTGCCCGTATCTTTTGCCCCCAAAGAAATTGAAATATGGAAACGCAAAAATCCCGCAGCAGACCGGGGACACGGCGGTGCGGATTCTTATATGCTGCACAAATTTGAAGACGCCCTGCAAAATGGAAAAGAGTCTCCCTGTGATTTGAAAGCCGGTTTACGCATGACGCTGCCGGGACTCTTTGCCGTCAAATCCGCCCTGAACGGCGGTATGCCGCAAAAGATTTATTATCCGTGGGATGAGCAATGGTCCGCGTTTTTATCCCAAAAGAACAATCCGTAAAAACGAAAAGAAAATAAAAGGAATTGGAAAAATGTTTTTTTCTGAAAAAATCAACCGGGGACTTCCGGCTCTTGCAGTTGCCGTCTGCATTGCCGGGTGTGCTCTTCATAAAACGCCGGAGATGACAAAAATGAATTTCACAGACCCGAACAATTATACAGGCAGCGATATTGAACGGATCAATGCCGCGATCCGGGATTCCCGGGAAACGGGGGGAATTGTCAGAATTTTCAAGCGGAAGCCTGATAAAAAATCCGACCGCGATTTCTGGTTGATCGATGCCGCGATTCTTCTGCCGGAAGATACCACGCTCTATATTACAAATTGCAAAATCAAACTGTCTGACAAAGCCCGGGATAACTGGATAAGAAGTGCAAATTGCATCGTCGGAAATCCTGAAGTGAAAGTTCTTTCAAATATCCATATCATCGGAGAAGGTTCCGCTGTTTTTGAGGGTGCCGATCACCCGAGGGCTACCGGTGACAGCGGCAAAACTCTCGGTGAACGGACTTACGGCACTGATGCCGGAAAGAAAAACCGCAGTCAGAAAGGAGATTGGAGAAATATCGGTATTCTGCTTGCGAGGGTGAATAATTTTTCAATAAAAAATCTCACTCTGATTGATTCCCACGCCTGGGCGGTTTCTCTTGAGTCATGTGATACCGGTCTTATCCGGGATTTGCATTTTAAGTCTTCTGAAAGAGTTATGATCGACGGAAAAATGGAGCGTATCCTCAACCGGGACGGTTTGGATTTGCGGAGAGGCTGCCGGAACATCACCATTGAAAATATCACCGGAAATACCGGAGACGATTTGATTGCTCTGACTGCACTGGGGAAAACAGTCTTCAAGTCCGGCGTTTGGCGGGGAACTGAATTTTACGGCGGTTCAACTGAACCCGGCGCGCTGGATTTATTTAATATTTCCATTCGCAATGTGCGGGGGTATTGTGCCGGTGGACATCACATCATCCGTTTGCTGAACAACAGCGGAATAAAACTTTACAATATAGAAATCAGTAATCTGCTTGATACTTCTCCTGAGGGAATTCAGGCAAAAGCCGCAATCAAGATCGGAGATCAGATTTACGGCGGTTCATCTCCGCTCGGGGATACGTTTGATATTCAAATTTCAAAGGTTCATTCCAAAGCAAAAAATGCTGTTTTGCTCGGCGGTTCTTTGAAAAATTCCATGATATCTGATGTCTTTGTCAGCAATCCCGCAGGCGACGGCGTCGTTCTTCAGGTTGAAAGTGTCAAAACCGATGGCGTTATCTTGAACAACATCAAGACTGCCGGTAAAGATGGCGCTTCCATCAATACGGTTTCAAGTTTTTTTGCAGCACAGCAGAAATAAGTACAATTATAACAGTTTTTATATAACGTCCGGTGTCCGGGACCGGCGCGCTGTGTAAAACATTTGACAATAATATTCATAAAAGGAAAAAGGTTTAATGAAAAAAAGTTTATTATTGACTGCCGGATTGTCTTTTATGACTTTTCTGACAGCGGCGCAAGTGGATTCCGCTAAAATCGCAGAAGTCAAAAAGGGAACAAGGACACAGGCAGATGCCTCCTGGTGGGGCTATGATGAAAACGATGCCACAGAGTGTCTTCAAAATGCCATCAACTCCGGCGTCAAAAAACTGGTCATTCCCAATATGGGAAAACCCTGGTATCTTTCCAAGCCGGTCAAATTTGTCGGCAATCAGGAGATCGTTTTTGCCAAAGGAACGGTGATCGAAGCGAAAAAAGGCGCGTTCAAGTCGGTCTGGCTCGGATTGTTCTGGGGACAGAATGCTGAAAACCTGATCGTCCGCGGCGAGGGAAACAATGTTCTGCGTATGCATATCAACGATTACAACAACCGCAAACTTTACAAAGTTTCAGAATGGCGGCACGGTATTTTTCTTTCGGGCTGCAAAAATGTCAAAATCAGCAATTTGACGATCAAAGATACCGGCGGTGACGGTATTGCCATCGGCAGTCATATGACGCCCAGCCGCAATGTGCTGATCGAAAATGTCACCTTTGACAACAACAACCGTCTCGGCATGGGGGTTGTCTGCGTTGACGGTCTGACAGTCCGTAAATGTAAATTTCTGAATGCCCGTCAGATGCCTCCCTGCGGCGGTATCGACATGGAGCCCAACAAAGATTATGAAATGATTGCCAATGTTCTTATTGAAGACTGCTTTTTCAAGAACAATAAATTCAATGGAATCACGCTTGCAATCAACGCTTTGAGCAGCAAATCCAAACCGGTTTCCCTCACGATCAGAAACTGCAGAACTCTTGAGAATAACGGCAGCGGTATTTGGATTATGGGCATGAAACCCAACGGAGACGGTGCCAAAGGTAAAATCGTCATTGAAAACTGCCGTCTGGAAGACCCGCTTTATTTTACCAACGTTGCCAAAGAACATTTTTCTGTTCTCATCAAAAATACCCAAATCATTATTCCGCCCCGGAAATCGCCGTCATCCTCTCCCCGTGCCGCCGTCAAAGTTGAAAACAAAGGTACGCACGATAAGACGATCGGCGGACTTACTTTTGACAATGTCAAAATTACTTCAAAAGACAGCGCCAATCCGCCTTTGACACTGACCTTTTTCGGTGTCGCAAATTGCGTTTCCCCGTTTGCCGGAACGCTTTTCTGCAACGGCAAAAAGGTTGATTTCAAACCGATCGTTGCTGCCAGTCAGAAAAAACTTGCAGAACTGAAATCTTTGAAACCGACTGTTGAGCCTGATATTGCAAAATTGGTTCCTGCCAAAGTTGATGCTCCGTTTACCAAAACTTTCAGAATGCCCCTGCGCAGTGCCGGAGAGTTTCTGGTTGCAGGTGTCAAGGGGCAGAAAGTTTCTTTCAGTACAAAAATGTGGAATTACTACAAGTCTCCCGGTTATATTTATTCAGTCAAGAGTCCTTCCGGCAAAGTTGTGATGGATAAGACCCGCCTGACGCATGAAGTGACGAATTGGGTTGAGCACTCCTTTGTTGCTGAAGAAACAGGTATCTATCGGGTACACTATTTCCCCGGTATCAATGCGCTGGAACTGCGTTCTGATGCGCCCTCGGGATTTCTGCTGAAAAACGGAAATATCATTTTCCTCAAACCTGCCGGACGCATGTATTTTACTGTTCCTTCCGGTACTGAAAAGATTGCATTCACCATTTCTGCCGATCCCAATGTCAATGTCAAAGTCATTGATCCGTCGGGAAAAGTCCGCTTTGAGAAAAAGGATATCAAAGCAGCGGAACTGGTTTCTGTCAACTGCGGAAAAACAACTCAGGATCAGGTCTGGTCCATCATGCTCACTCATGCCGTCTGGGTGACAACGGTCAATATGCACGCGCCGCTGGTTCCCATCTTTTCGGATAACGCTGCGCTGTTGTTAAAACCTGCAAAATAAATAACTTGAAATAAAAAATATGTTTAATTCTGTAAAATATCTGATTTTTCTGTGTGCAGTTTGCTGCATGTTCAGCAGTTTTGCCATAACTCCTTTCAAGAATAACGAAAAGGTTGTTTTTCTCGGGGACAGTATCACGCACGGCGGAGATTATCTCTACTGGACTCAAGTCATGTATCAGCTCCGCAATCCGGGCAAGAAAATCCGTCTGGAAAACGCCGGTATTTCCGGAGACAGCGCAGGCGGCGGTCTGGGCAGACTTCAGTATGATGTATTGGATAAAAAGCCTGACCGTGTTTTCATCATGTTCGGTATGAATGACATCAATCTGACGCTTTATGCCAAAGGCGGAACAAAACTTGATGCAAAGCGTTTGAAACCGCTTAAAAGTTATGAAAGATACATGAATCTGCTCTGTGACCGCTTGAAAAAAGCGGGCATTCCCGTCGTTCTCATGACGCCCACGCCTTATAACCAGTACGGTAAAAACAATCCGTCCACCTACAACGAAGTTGGACTTGCTACGGCGGGGAAAATCGTCCGTAAAACAGCCAAAGAAAAGGGACTGCAAGTTGTTGAGTTTTATGCTCCCATGACTGAAATTATTAAGAAACAACCGAAGTATTCCCCCATGCGGACAGATAAAGTCCACCCCAACTCTCTCGGACACCTGCTCATGGCATATTACCTTTGCAAAGAAACCGGACTTGCCGGGAAAATTGCAGAAACTGTTCTTGATGCCGCTGACGGCAAAGTCAAAACAGCTTATCATGCCGTTATCCGCAATATTAAAACTGTTGAAGAAGGCTGGTGGCTGACTAAAACAGTCAAGGGAATATCTTTTGACTATTCTCCCGCCCGTCTGCCGTTTATCATTGATAAAAAGCAGCATGCCGGTATTGATACGCTGGTTCCTTTTACGGCGGATTTCAATACTGAACTTATGCAGATAAACGGTCTTGAAAAGGGAAAATATCAACTGCTTGCCGATGGGGAAAAAATCGGTGTCTTCTCTTCTGAAGAACTTGAAAAGGGAATCAATCTGGCTGTTCTGGATACGCCCTCACGCAGACAGGCTCAGAAAATGTTTGAAGAGATCAATGCCATCAAGCGTTGTTTCGGACTTCTCCGTACCGTTGTTCAATGTGACCGTTTTGCCCGGGCGTATAAAGCGGATATCAATGATCCTGAGAGCTGCTTTAAAGCCGTTGACAAATGGTTTGATATCCGTTTCGGCAAAAATCAGCCCGGAAACAAAAAATATTATTCTATTGTGATTGCAAATTACAAAAAAGATAAACTCCGGGTCGGTGATACTCTGAAAAAACTCTCCGATGCTTATAACAAATTGTATCAGGAAAGCCGTCCCGTTTCGTACAAACTGGAGCTGAAAAAACAGTAAAACAAACTTTTTACTGTTCATTCTGTGCAGAAAAAAGTGAAATCCTGATTTCGTGACATCTTTTACTTGAAGGAGACACGGAGTCAGGATATATTAATTTCTGTACAAAAGTTTTCTTGCGGAGAAAAAATTATGAAAAATACCCTTGATTATATGCTTGATGTCATCCGTCGTATCCATGCCCATGACCGCTGGTACAATTACAGCGAGGGAAAAAAGACGACTGATCTGGTTGAAGATTTAATGCGCGAACTGGGCATGGTCGATGTGCAGACGCTGCGCTTTCCGTCTGACGGAAAAATCAATCACGGCGGCTGGGTCATGCCCCTGTGCTGGGATGCGCGTGACGGTTTCCTGGAACTGCTGCGCCCTGACGGAACAAAAGAATTGATCTGTTCTTACAAAGATACCCCCTGTTCGCTTATGCTTTACAGTCACCCGGCAGATGTGACCGCGCAGCTGGTTCTACCTGACGAAGAGGATGTCAAAGGCAAAATCGTTCTTTTCAGACACAAGCACGTTTCTATGGATGAAGTGTTGACTTACCTTGACCGCGGCGCCATCGGTATCATTTCAGCGATTCTTGCCGGACCCCATTACGGAAAAGAGGGCTTTGAATACCTTGAAGATGTCACTCAGTGGTGCAATTACCGTCTGCCGCTGTGGGATGTGCCGCAGAAACCTTTTGGATTTTCTCTTACGCCGCGCAAGGGAAAAATGCTTGAAGAGCTGATTCTTTCAGGCGAACCTGTTTTCGTTCATGCCAAAGTTGACAGCTCCATGGAGCCGGGAACGATTCCGTTTGTAACCGGCGTTCTGCCCGGCGAAACGGATGAGGAAATTCTGTTGACCGGACACCTCTTTGAAGAGGGTGCCAACGATAATGCAAGCGGCGTTGCCGAGAGTCTGGCAGTTGTCCGCAGTCTGGCGGGAATGAAGCACAAACGCGGTATCCGTCTTGCGTTCACCAATGAAGCAAGAAGTTTTCAGGCATACCTCAACAACGTCAAAGACATTCCCCGTATTGCCGCCGGAATCAATGTGGATATGGTCGGCTGCAATCTGGATGACCGGGGCTGGATTCAGGATACAGATGTGATTTCCCCGAATTTTACCGTGGCTCTTCTTGAGTCCTGTTTGAAAAAACAGAATTTAACGGCGGGAATTCTGCATCACCCTGATAATGATATCGGTCTGAGTGATCCTCTTTTTGATGTGCCGATGACGCTGGTGGAGTTTGTCAACGATGCCAACTATCATAAATCCTCTGATACGCCGGATAAAATCTCTCCTGAATTTATCACCCGGACCTTTAATGCCGTTGAAGAGTTTACGGCAACGCTGGTTGATTTCGGTGCAGAAGATGTTGAAGCTCTCGCTGAAAAGGTTGTTGCTTATGAAAAAGATACGACACACTTTTCCGGCAAGGCAACGGCGCGTTTTTCAAACGAAAGAGCCGTGAAACGTCTGGATTCGATTTTGCGGCTGGTTCCTGTTGAAGAACAGAAAAAGGCGGCGGAGACTCTTGAAAAATACAAAAACAAGTTCGGTGCCGTTGAAAAGATGTCCGTTGTCCCGACGCCCGGATTGATTGCGGGATTTCCAGAAAGACTTTATTGTGCGATGTTTTCCTTTGAGCGTTACATTGACCGCAAAGAGAAATATCCGGAAATATCTTCTCTGATTCGCGGCTGGGTCGCGCACAGCTGGGTGAATTACGCTATGATGCTGTCTGACGGAAGACACAGCACTTATGAAATTTATCAGATACTCAATGAATACGGATTTGAAGTTGAAGTAACTTTATTCAATGCCCTGCTTGAATTTATGGTTTCCGAGGGATTTGCCCGCATACTGACAGAGAAAAAGGCTTGAGTTTTTATGGAATGCTACGATTGGAACAATGCTCAGATAAAAGAAGCATATCAGAAAGAACCCCGTTTTACAACGGCTGAAGAATTTGAAAAAGTCCTGCGGGAACTGGGCGTGCATGAGGGAATACAATTAAATGTACACTCTTCTTTAAGCAGTCTTGGAACTTTTGAAGGGGGGGCTGAAAACCTCTGCCGGGTCCTCCAGAAAATTATAACAGAAAAGGGAACGCTGATGATGCCGGGACTTTCAGGGTATCCGGCAGATGGTGTTGACTGTTTTTATGACCCTGAAACGACTCCTGTCAAAGTCGGGAAAATTCCCGATACATTCCGTCAAATGCCCGGAGTGGTGCGTTCCTGGGACCCCACACACTCCTTTTGTGTCTGGGGCAGGGACAAGGAATATTTTGTCCGCAACCATCATAAACTGCCGACGATGGATAAAGACAGTCCGCTGGGACTGCTTGAGCAGTCAGGCGGTTATTGTCTTATGATCGGTTGTTATACATCTGTTACTTTCATGCACGTTGTGGAAACGTCCTGCGGCGCCCATTGCCTGGGGCAGCGTGCCGAAGAATACACCGGAATCATTCAGGGAAAAAAAGTCAGACTCCGCGGCTGGAACTGGCGGGCGGGGATTTGTCCGGCATTGAAACACAGCCGTATTTACGGATTTATGCGTGAACAGAAGACGCTGCATGAAACCATGCTGGGGCATTGTCATCTGTTATTTTTCAAACTTTCTGATTACCGTGAAGCGTATACCCGTTGTCTGAAAGACCCTGAAATCGGCTGTTCTTCCTGTTCCATTCTGCCCCGGCAGGTTTCCCAGTGTGTTCCCTCTGACTGGGATTCCCAAAAACGCTGTCTGAAAGAGAGCGATGCTTTCACAGGCGACTGGCAGGCGTGAGTTTTAAGAAAGAAACCTGTCTGTAAAAATGGATGTTTCATCCGGCGCTCTGCGTCCCGGATCGGAACAGGTGGGGATCATGCCGTAAAACAGATAATTATCACCTTAGAACCGGTTATCCGGACTGATAACTGCGGGAGGCAACTGTTCCTTTGCACCGGAGCAGCCCGTCAGGACGAAGACGGGCGCACACGCTTGTCAGATTGAGTTTTCTTTACTCGCTAATGTTATTTTGCGAATCCGCAAATCCCGAAGTTGACCGGAACCGTTTACGTGCAGACCGCAGCAGTAGGCCAGCAACATGTTGTTTCCGTGGAACAGCATGGCAGTATAGCAATAACCGTGATCCGGTTCCCGTTCCAGCAGGACCGCACGGTCTTTTTCCCAGGTCACACCGTTGTCGCGGCTGCGCACTAACACCAACGGCGTCCGGTCGGTGGTGGTCGGCACCAACGGATACAGGATGCGGTTTGTTCCGTTCCAGACTGCGTAAAGGAATCCGGTTTTCGGATCGCGTTTCATCGACATCGGCGAACTCATGCAGCCGCCGTTTACGGTGCGTTTTTCGCAATAGAAAAGCCGGATTGAACCGTCCTGCAGCCGAAGCAGGGAAACGCTCATTATATTGGCCGCATCGCCACGCGAAACCACCACACCGCGGTCTTTCCACGTCGCGCCGCCATCCTCAGAAATTACTTCCGCCAGATCGGCTGCCGCATGGTCGTTCCAGTCCGTACCCCGGTAGCGGGTGTAGATGAAGCGGATCTTTCCCTCTTTCGTCAGCAGGAAAGCCCCCTCTGAGTTACGCGGCAGGGAATGCCGATGGAGAAAAAAGCCAAGTTGCGGGGCGACGATGCTGCCCCGCCTTGATGTGCACCCCAAAAGTTGGACACAACTAAAAGGGTGCATTTTTTTATGAAAAAAAGAGCAAAAACAGTGTACTGTTATAGTGCAGAATTTAAAATT
>SUVX01000097.1 GCA_015061725.1 Lentisphaerota bacterium | reverse complement strand
CGTAGCGTTAATTCTATTCTTTGTCAAGTCCAAGCAGCTCCTTACCCCTTTGCTCCGACGAGTTTAATGCCCATTCTCGCAAAGGGGGAGCTGCTAATCAATGCCCGGGATATAAGATACATGGTATGCCATACTGCAGGGCGGTATTGGGTTGACGGGTATTATTTTGGTGTCCATTGGGTCCATCAGGTCCACAAGGTCCATTGAAAAATACAGCCTTGCATAAGCGCTGCCTGAAATTGACTTGAAAAAAGGCGGTAAAAGCGGTATATTATGTTTTCAACCGGAATCGAGGCTTTTCTATGACACTGACGGCATTTATTTTTATTTTTTCATCCATTATTTTACACAGTTTATGGCACTTTCTCTGCAAAAGCAGCGGAAAAGCCTCCATGTCTTTTTATGCGCTGTTTTCCACATCTTTGTTTCTGACCATGCTCCCGGGCGCGCTGCTTTCGGGTATATTTTTCAATCTCCCCGCAGAAGTTATCCGTTATGCGTTCTGGGGAGCCTTTTGCGGTGCTGTCTGCAATGCCGGTATGATGTTGGGATACAAGTATTCAGATATTTCACTTGCCTACCCCGCCGCCCGGGCGCTGCCTGTCTTTTTCACCATGGCAACAACCGGTATTTTCGGACTCGGAAAACCTCTTTCAGTTACGGCCGTTGCCGGCATGCTCATCATCTTTTCAGGATGTATTGCCATGGCTTTTTCAAACGGAGATAAAAACAAATCCCCCCTGCAGAAAATCCTTTCCATCAAAAAGGGATTGACCGGTATTCTCATCGCCTCTCTGGCAACCACCGGATACACCATTATTGACAGTTACGGTGTCAGAGAAATTCTTTCCGCTTTCCCGGACAACAACCGCTTTTTCGTCACCTGCAGTTACTCCTGTATCCGCGAACTGCTCGCCATGACGCTGATGTGGACTGGCGTTCTCATCCGCCGTAAGGCGGGAACTGAAAAAGGACTGTTAAGAGAACTTGCCGTCACCTATCACCCCTATCTTGCCGGAGTCTTTGCCGCTCTGGCATACGTTCTGATTCTGCTTGCCATGAACAACGTTACCAATGTCAGTTTCGTCCAGGCTTTCCGTCAGTTGAGTCTCCCCGTCAGCGCCCTGCTGGGTCTCTGGATACTCAAAGAAAAAATCACTCTGTTCCGCTGGTGCGCCCTGGGGACGATCATGTTCGGACTCATGTTGAGTTTACTCTGATATGTGCCATGCTCACTCTGTAAAACACAGAGGACGGGGAAGTTCAAGTTTGTAACCGTTCGGCGTTAATTTGCCGTTTTCCGTATTATAGTTGAAAAAGTAAACGTTTCCTGAAAACTCATTTCCGACAACGACAAAACGGTTCTCTGCCAGAAAGTTGAGATCACGGGGACTGTTTCCGCCCGAAAGAGTCAGATCAGACAGCACCATGCCGCCTGCTCCGTCAAGAGATACAAGCGCGATGGAGTCAAATCCGCGGTTGGTCACAAGCAGAAAACGTTCATCGTCTGAAAGACGTATCGCCGCCGCTTTGGTGGGATAAGATATTTTACAGGGCAGCGTTGAAATTTCGCTGATTTTTTCAAAGTGTCCATCAGCGTAACGCAGACTTTGAACGGTATTTCCCAACTCCGTTACAAGATAGGCGGTTTTTCCGGATTTGTCAAATACCAGATGCCGGGGACCTGCGCCCGGCGTAACAGCGTTTCTGACGGCATTTCTGCTGTCAATACCCTTGCCGGAAGTCCACGGATAAGCCATGACGGCATCCATTCCAAGATCCACGACCAGCAGAAACTTTCCATCCGGAGAAAATCCGCAGAAATGAGCATGGGCGCACGCCTGTCTCTCCGGATTCGGACCGCTGCCCTCATGCTGAACTGTCTGCAATGCTTCAGAAAGACTGCCATCTTCACAAATGGCATATTCAGAAAAGTTTCCGGTAAAGTAATTGGCGGCGTACACAAATTTATCGTCGGGAGAAACGCAAAGATGACAGCAGGATCTGCCGAAACTTTTTTGCGTGTTCAAATGCACAAGACTGCCGTCTTCAGCAACGGCAAAGGCACCGACGGAATCACTGTTTTCATCCCACCCGCCCGTTGCATAAAGGCGGGTTTTATCGCTGTTCCAAGCCAGATATCCCGCATGATAAAAAGGTACACGGCTCTGCGGAACAACTTCACCGTTTTCTTTGAGAACACAGGTGAAAATGCCGCCGTCGGCAACTTCACTCCAGGCGGAAATATAAAATTTTCTCATAATACAAAAATAACACCGCAGAGCAGCAGAATGATTTCAGTCAATTTTCCGCAGAGCGTGATGACATCGGCGGTAACAGGCGTTCCCGTCAACAGAAAGTTTTTGTGAACCATCTGTCCCAATCCTCCGACAAAAACAGCGCCGACAATAGCGGCGGCAGGGAAAAAGAGAATGCTCAAAACGCCGGCAACAGCGGGAAAAATCCAGATTTTCATCCTTTCCCCGGGGGCAATTTTTATAAACGGTTCATTTCCGAGTGTACGGGGAAGCGTGGCAAAAAGCATCTGAATCGTGAAAGCTCCGGCAAAAACGGCGACACACCACCAGGCGGCACGGTAATAGGAAAGAAGTCCGAAACACACAACTTCAACAGCGGAAATCAAAAGAGCAGAAATACTGCCTGAACTCTTTTCAAAAGAACCGTCTCTTGCGGAGGCATCCAATACACTGTCGATCCACCCCTGACCTGAAAGCTTGCGTGAAATGGCGGAAATCAGCAGACGGAGTCCCCTGCCGGAATCTTTAAGTTCACAAACAACTGCAGCTGCAACAGCAAAAATACCGGCGGCAACGTAACGGTTGATCCAACTGATTGAAAGCAGCGTGCTGAACAGGGCAAATACCACACCGGTAAAGATACCGACGATCACAAATCCGTGTGCAAGTTCCAAATGGGTCACCCCTTTTCCTGAACAGAAATTGCGGACAAACCGGGGAACGGGAATATCCATAAGCATATCCCATGCAGTAATTGCCCATGCCAATCCGGGAACAGATATTTTTTTCATCAACAGCACCTCCTTGTCAATAATTCTTACGCACCGCATTCTGCGGAACCGGTATATTCTTCATAATATGCCGTCATCAATTTATGCATTCTCAGCGACAACTGTTTGCGGTCCTCTCCCTTTTCAAGATGGACCACAGGCATAATATACACGCAACTGTGTATTTCTTTCAAGCCCAGAACACCCCATATATGCGTTAAAAATCCAATATCTCCGTACCATGCCGGATCAAATGCCCCGTCGGGAATGCCTTTGTGAAAGACCAGAACCGGCAGGAGAGACACATCCGCAGAAATCGCCGCCTCAAATGCCGTTGATTTAAAAGGCAGAAGTCCGTGTCTGCCGTCTGTACTTGTTCCCTCAGGATACACCAGAAGAGAAAGATCGTGCTCAAGTGTCTGTTTGAATTCCTCTGCCGTTTTTCCGGCGCGGGTACGGTTGGTTCTGTCCACCCACACCGGACGCGACAGAGAAATCATCCAGCCGAAAAGCGGCCAGGAACGCATCTCTATTTTAGGCGCAAAACGCAGGGGGAAGAGTGCCCCCTGCGCAACGATATCAAGGTAACCTGTATGATTGCTGACAACAAGTTTTCCGGCAGCGTCAGACGGATTTCCGTAAACAGTGATTTTCAGTCCGACAATGCGTCCGGCAACTTTTGCCCAGATTTTTGTCCACTTTGCCCCCGCTTTGACGGAGTTCCACTTACGTCTGAACAAAACGTCGATTCCTGCGGCAATAAGCGCAATAAAAAACCAGATCAGCAGCAGAATTATTTTTCTCAACCGTCTCAAAAAAATCATTTTCACACCCTGAAATGCCGGATATATTTTTCCGGCAGATTAACAAAATCAAACCAGACCGGCAGATCAATTGATCCGAAAGTCCGGTCAAACGCAGGTTCTCCGCAAATTTTTGCGCCGACCCGCAGATACCCTTTCAAAAGCGGCGGAAGCGCACGCACAAAAGAAGCGTCATCCAGAACTGCGGTTTCCCCCGACGTCAGATGATACCCCCTTCTTGCAACAGCATGCGGAGAACGGGTCACCATCTGCAAATCCAGAAGTTTCCGGTAAATGCCCCTTGCAAGAACACAGTCGGTGTGTTCCAAACTGGCACAACCGAGCATATACTCAACCTTGCAGCGGCGGCACACCTCCGCCAATCCCGCCCAGAGCAGTGCCACAACCGAACCGTTGCGGAACTCCGGAGCCACACAGGATCGTCCGATTTCCAGAATACCCGAACGTTTTTCAGGCAGTCCTGAAAAGCGGTATTCCTGTTCAGAATAAAATCCGCTGTTTCCGGCGGCACTTCCTGAATGCAGACGGTAAGTCCCGACAACACGACCGCTGTCACGTTCTATCACCAGCAAGTGCGCACTCTGACTGTCAAAACGGTCAACATCCAGGTTTTCACTGCAGGAACTCAATCGCCCCTGTTCACTTTTGAAAACGCGGTACCGCAGCTGCAATGCCCCGTTCAACTCCTGTTCATTTTCCGCACGTTTCACCAGAAAACGCCTGCCTTCACTCAAAACAGCCGGACCGGGAATCCCGGTCACACACAAAGTTTCTTTGCATGTACACATTTTTCTCCCCTTACTCTTTAAACGCAACCGGCTTTCAATACAAAAGTATTCTCCTCAAAACACACTGTTTTCAAAAGCCTGATATATTATAATCTTTTTATAGCTTTTTGCAAGAAGAATTCTGGAAATTTACGCTTTTTTGTGCTATATTATCCGTAATTTGTTTTAATTTTGCAACAAACAGGGCAGATAACATTCCTTTTTTGCTCTGAATAAAAAACAGGGAGTTTTCATGAAAAAACTGTTTATTTTTCCGGCACTTCTGATGCTGTGTCTTCTGCTCCTCTGCGCCGGATGTTCCGATGCCCCCGCAACCCCCTGCAGTGTCAATATCACTGCCGGAAACGAACAGCGCGCCTTTGCCGGTAAAAAATTCGCCTACCCCATCCGGGCGACGATTCTGGGTGAAGTTAAAAATCTTATGGGACACAAAAAACATGTTCCCTGCCCCAAAGTCAAAGTCAAAATATTCCCCGCCCCCGGTTCGGATATTGAAATCGTCTCTTTTTCAGACGTTTCTGATGACGGAGGAGAAGTTTCCGCCATCGTCCGTGCCGGAAAAAGTTCCGGCGACCAATACCTGATCATTCAGCCCGAAGCCCGGAACGCAAAACCGGCAAAAGTCCGTCTCATCACGGGACTGGGCATTACCGGTGACAACTCCGAAACCATCGCAGGAGACGTTGCCGACAAACCCATTGCCGTCAAAGTTATGAAACAGGGAAAACCCGTCAGCGGTGTTCCCGTCCGTTTTGAACTGCGCGCAACTTCTGAAGGCATCAAAAGTTCTGCAAAAATCCTCTCTCCCGCTGTTGAAACCGATAAAGACGGAGTCGCCTCCACCCAAATCAAAGTCGGTAAGAAAACCGGTATTTATCAAGTCGGCGTTGAAGTCCGGAGTCCCGAAAAAGGCATCAATTACCGCAGTATCAATATCAATGTTTTCGGATTCAACTTCTGGTCTGTCGTCATCAGCGTTCTGGGCGGTCTTGCCCTGTTTGTTTTCGGCATGAATTTAATGAGTGACGGTATCAAAAATATTGCGGGTGAAAACATGAAAAAAATCATCCGTTTCTTCGCCGCCAGAAGCATCATCGCCGTCCTTGCCGGAGCTCTGGTCACCGCCGTTCTCCAATCCAGCAGTTCTTCAACAGTCATGGTCATCGGTTTCATCAATGCCGGTCTGCTCAATCTGACTCAG
Source organism: Lentisphaerota bacterium (assembly GCA_015061725.1). Taxonomy (GTDB): domain Bacteria; phylum Verrucomicrobiota; class Lentisphaeria; order Victivallales; family Victivallaceae; genus UBA1784. The sequence continues at coordinate 5,141 of SUVX01000097.1, read as the reverse complement.
GCAATCGGTTTGATCATGGGAGCAAATATCGGTTCAACCGTCACCGCACAGCTGATTGCATTCAATCTCTCGGGTATTGCCATGCCCGCCATTATCATCGGATTTCTCATGTCTCTCAACCGTCCGAAGCACCCGCTGCACTGGTGGGGTATCGGTATCCTCGGTTTCGGATTCCTCTTTTACGGTATGACCATGATGTCAAGTGAACTCAAAGTTCTCGGCAGCATGCCCACGTTCAAGAGTTTCTTCCAGCTTTTTGACTGCACCCCTGCTCCCGGCGGCTTCATGCCTCCCGGTGCGCTTCTGGGTGCCATCGGTATCGGCGTTGCCGCAACGGTCCTCGTTCAGTCCAGCGCAGCCGTCACCGGTCTGGTTCTTGCGCTTGCCGCGGGTAATCTCGTCAACTTCTACACCGCTGTTCCGCTGATTTTAGGTTCCAACATCGGAACCACCATCACCGCTCAGCTGGCAGCTCTCACCGCCAACAGAGTTGCAAAACAGGCAGCTCTGGCACACACCCTTTTCAATGTCATCGGCGTACTGATTATCACCGTCTTTCTCTACATTCCCTACGGAGAAGCCAAAACGCCGATCTTTCTGGCTCTGGTCAACAGCATGACGCCCGGAAACGCCCTGGCTGAAGCACCCCAGAATCTCGCCCGTCATATCGCTATGGCGCACACGATTTTCAACGTTGTCGTAACCATCATCCTGCTGCCCGCAACCGGACTGCTTGCAAAAATCTGCAACAAGATGATCCCCATTCATGACAAAGTTAAAGTCACTCTGCTTGAACCGAGTTTGTTGAGTACCCCCTCTGTCGCTCTCAAACAGTCTTCTGCCGCCATTAAAATCATGGTGACCGACGCCTGGAAAATGGTCTCCGTTGCGGTCAATCAGCATTTTCTTACCGGAGAAAATGACCCCGCAAGCGTCAAAGCTCTTGAAGAAGCTGAAGCCAAAATCGACGAAATGCAGAGTGAAGTTACCGCCTATCTCGTGCGTCTGACCCGCCGTCAGCTTTCTGTGGCGCAATCTGAACTTGTCCCGCTTCTCATGCACTGTACCAATGACGCGGAACGCATTGCCGACCACGTTGAAGTCATCCTCAACCTGACAGGAAGACTCTCCCAGTCTGAACGCAAACTTTCTGAAGCGGCTGTCAAAGATTTGAAAACGCTGTGGAATATTCTGGACGATCAGGCGAAAAACGTTATTTCCGGACTCGGTGATGCCAATCCCGCCCAGGTCAAAACCGCCCTCAAAGAGGAGGAAAAAGTGGCAAAACTTGCCGACCAGTTTGAAATTGACCACATCAACCGTCTGCGCGAAGGCAACTGTACCGCCAACATGGGCATTATCTTTATTGAAATGCTGGGTGAATTGAGCAAAATCGGTGAACGTCTGGCGAACATCTCAGAACGGACTCCCGAAATCCAGAAACATTACATTGATTTGAACTGAAAAATTTTTCAACAGAGGTTGTTATGCGAACTATTCAATTTGCCGATGTCGTTAAAGCCGCAGCTGATCTCTGCGGTCAGGCAGCGTGTTTTCTGCCGGATGATGTCAAAAAAAGTCTCCTTGAAGCCGGAAAAAAAGAGTCCGGAGAACTCGGAAAAGATTTTTTCCGTCAGTATGAAGAAAACTTCAAAATCGCCGAATCCGAACACCTGCCCCTCTGTCAGGATACCGGTTTTGCCGTCTGGTTCGTTGAATACGGCACCGAACTGCAATTTGACTCCGGCGATATCTATGAAGCTCTGAACGAAGGTACACGCAAAGGATACACCGATCACTATCTGCGTAAATCCATCGTGACCGATCCCCTCTTTGACCGCAAAAACACCCGCGACAACACCCCCTGTATCGTCCACTTGAAACTGGTTCCCGGCAATCAGCTCAAATTGACCCTTGCCCCCAAAGGCGGCGGTTCCGAAAACATGAGCGCGCTCAAAATGCTCAAGCCCTCTGACGGCAGAGCCGGAGTTGTCAAGTTCATCGTTGATACCGTTGTTTCCGCCGGAGGCAATCCCTGCCCCCCCACCGTTGTCGGAGTCGGCATCGGCGGCACCATGGATAAAGCCGCCATCCTTGCCAAAGAAGCTCTTTTGCGCAACATCGGCGAACCGAATTCCGATCCGCGTTACGCTGAACTTGAAGCTGAAATCCTTGAAAAAATCAACGCTTCCGGTGTCGGTCCCCAGGGACTCGGCGGTGATATCACCAGTCTTGCCGTTCACATCAACTGGCACCCCTGCCATCTGGCAAGTCTGCCTGTCGCCGTCAACATCAACTGTCACGCCGCGCGTCACGCGCAAGTCATTCTTTAAGGGAGACAGAAATATGACACGCAAACTTGTTGCTCCTTTTGATTCAGAAACCGTCCGTTCTCTCCATGCCGGAGACCGTATCCTTCTCTCCGGAAAAATCTGGACCGGACGCGATGCCGCCCACAAAAGACTTTGCGCCCTGCTCGATGAAGGAAAAGAACTCCCCGTCAATCTTGAAGGTGAACTCATCTATTTCGTCGGTCCCTGCCCCGCCCCTCCGGGATTCGCCATCGGCAGCGCAGGTCCCACCACCAGCGGACGCATGGATGCCTACTCTCCCCGTCTCATTGACGCCTGCGGTCTTGCCGGCATGATCGGCAAAGGTTTCCGTTCACCCGATGTCATTCAAGCAATGCAGCGCGGTCCGGCTGTCTACTTCGCCGCCACCGGCGGCGCAGGAGCCCTTATCTCCCGCTGTATCAAAAAAGCTGAAGTCGCCGCCTTTGATGACCTCGGTCCCGAAGCCATCTTCAGGCTTGAAGTTGAGGATCTCCCCCTCGTCGTCGCTATTGATTGTTACGGGGAATCCCTCTATTGAAAAATCTTTTTCAACAACACTCTTTCCGTCTTGATTTTCAACTCAAGGAGTATACATTGTATTGGAACTGAAAAAAATCAACCGGCGGCAAACGCCGGAAAATCTGGAGGTATAAAATCATGTTCAAAAACAATCTCAACATCAACAATGTGACTGAAATCCGCTGCAAAAGCACCGTGTATTTCGGTTGCGGTGCCATCAACAAAATCAATGATATCGCCGAACAGCTTATTTCTCAGGGTATCAAAAGTGTTCTGATCATCTCCGGCCGCCGCGCCTACAGATCCACAGGTGCCTGGGACGTCATTGAACCCGCCCTCGTTTCACGCAATATCAAATTTGAAATCTACGACAAAGTCACCCCCAACCCCAGCACCGCCCAGATCGATGAAGCCACTACTCTCGGCAAATCCATCTCCGCTGCTGCCGTCATCGCCATCGGCGGAGGCAGTCCCATTGATACGGCTAAAAGCGTTGCCATCCTGCTCAAAGATACCCAGTTCAACGCCGCTGAACTTTATGAAATGAAGTTCACCCCCTCCGGCGCCGTTCCCATCGTCGCCGTCAACTTAACCCACGGTACCGGTACCGAAGCCGACCGCTTCGCCGTCGCCACAATTCTTGAAAAAGAATACAAACCCGCTATCGCCTACGACTGCATCTATCCCACCTGGTCCATCGACGATCCCGCCCTCATGACCGGGCTCTCTAAAGAACAGACACGCTATGTCAGCATTGATGCCGTCAATCACTGCATCGAAGCAGCGACCAGCAAAGCGGCAAGCCCCTTCTCCATCTCCCTCGCCCGCGAAGCGATCGCCCTCGTTGCCCAGTATCTCCCCGTCGCAGAAAAAGATCCGCAGAATCTTGAAGCCCGGTACTATCTGCTCTACGCTTCCATGCTCGCTGGTATCTCCTTTGACAACGGTCTTCTGCACTACACCCACGCCCTCGAACATCCCCTCAGCGCCGTTAAACCGGAATTAACTCACGGTCTCGGTCTTGCCATGCTCGTCCCCGCCGTCGTTCACTCCATCTATCCCGTTCAGGGCGGCGTCCTCGCTGATATCCTCAGCCCCATCGTCCCCGGTCTCTCCGGTGACGCCTCCGAAGCCGTCACCGCCGCTTCAGGTCTCGAAAAATGGCTCGCCGACTGCGGCGTCCCCCGGAAACTCGAAGATGAAGGATTCTCCGAAAACGATATCGACCGTCTCGTTGAACTGGCTTTCACCACCCCCTCCCTCGGTGGTCTCCTCTCCCTCGCCCCCAACGACGCCACCCCCGATACCGTCCGCTCCATCTACACCAACTCTCTCCGCTTTTTTTCCAGGTGAAAAAAAGCTTGGCAAAAAAAGCCATGTAGCGGTCGGGTGCGTTGCCCGACCGGTCAGGGGGACTGGCTGTCCCCCTGACAACCCCCGGAATGCCCAGCGGTAGTTCCAAGTGAAAAAAAGCTTGGCAAAAAAAGCCATGTAGCGGTCGGGTGCGTTACCCGACCGTTTAAGGGAAGAGTCCCTTAAAAATCCCTCACAGACTTGCCCGTGGGCACGGCGGCTGACTCTTAGAGTCTCGCCGCCGGATTTTTTTTGCTGGTTTTACCCTGCGGTAAAGCTGACCGTTGCATGCCCCCGCGGTAACTCTGCACCCGAGCCATTCCAGACTGCGGCAGGCAAACCCTCGGGGTATACCGTGACGCACCCATACCCCTCTCATAAATCTCACAGTTCCCATAATTCTCATGCAAGCGTCACGCCCCCGCGACAAGCATACCACCGTTGCCATAAAGTTGCTCGCCTACCCCAACAGCAACTCTTCGCCCGAGCCCAAGCCCACTGCGGCAGGCAAACCCAAGGGGTATATCGTGACGCACCCATCATCATTTTATAAGTCTTATAAGTCTTATAAGTCTTATGCAAGCGTCACGCCCCCGCAACACGCATACCACCGCAGCCATCAAGCTGCCTTGCATTACCCTGACGGTAAATCTTCGCCCAAGCCATTCCAGACTGCGGCAAGCAAACCCACGGGGTATATCGTGACGCCCCCTTTTGGTCCGACAAGTCAGACAGGTCAGACTTAAGCGTCACGCCCTCGCAACACGCATACCACCGTTGCCATAAAAAAAGCCCCGCATACCCCTGCGGCACATCTGCCCCCCCTGCGCCACACCACACAGCGCCCACGCAAACTCACGGGGTATATCGAGGCTTGCCTCGGCGTAGCCCGTCAGGGCGAAGACGGGCGCACCCAGCTTGTCAGACAGGTCTGAC
>SUVX01000014.1 GCA_015061725.1 Lentisphaerota bacterium | reverse complement strand
GCTTTACTCAAAGGCAGAAATAATGCAGTTTATTGGCGAAGAAGCAGACTTGGATAAGTTTTGCCGTTTTTCCTGCGGCGATGAGGCAACCGCGTTTGCAGATTGGCCAGCGACTTTATATCCAATGCCTGTTGTGGTCTCTCTTCGCGATGTCTCTCTTCGTGAAAGTTTTATGGGAATTTTTTTGAAACGGAAAATGCCTTTGGTTCAACACGTTCAATTTTTACGGGATTACCGTTTTGCGTTGTCTCATTACATAAAGCTGTGTGCAGAAAATCAGCTCCATCTTGATCAAAATAAATGGCTTGCGAGTTTTGATAAAATTTGCAAACATAACTTGTTCAATATGTCGGGGATGGTAGTTCCATATTATACCCCAGACAGGCATATATCGCTTGCCAATAAACGCAAGATGGCACTTCTTGCCGCCGAAGTTATGGAATACCGCAAACAACACGGAAAACTGCCGGAAGATCTCTCTTTTCTCCCCCAGATACCGCTGTCAAAGTTGGATCACAAACCTTTGATGTATGAGAAAACACGAGAGGGATTCCGGATTTTCAGCCACACGCATAAAGGCGAAAAGCCCGATGAAAAAGATATTGCGTATTCCTATCCGGTTCGCCTGGTGGAAAAAACAGTCGAAAACTGAAAAAAGAAAAATGAGGAAGAGACTTTGGAGGATTCTTCTGATGAAAAATAAAACCTTGAAACACTATAAACGCAAAAAATTCTTTTACCGTTTCTTTATGCGGAAGTCCCCGCGGTCAGGTGCGATGTTCGGACTGGCGTGGATGATTTGTTTCGGCGCAATACTGCCGTTGTCATTGTGGATTTTTGCAAAAATCACTCCGGATTGGGCAAGTGACTCTACTTTTAATGTCATTGTCTGGGCGGTGGTCGCTCTTTTGTTTTTCACAATTTGCCTTTTGATCTATGCTTACGGATTTTTGACTTTTGCAAAAAATTTCTATACCATCCTGCGGAATGATCTGAAAAAAAGCCGTTTCTGGAAAATTCCGGCATTCATCAGTGCGGTATGGTATGAACTCGCCGGAATCCTGCTGTTGCCGATTGTAATTAAAAAGAAACGCTGGGCAGGTTTGCTGATTATATTGCTGAGTTTCGTGTTTGGTTTTCTTGGATATATGCTTGATACTCCATTGCAAAAGTGGTGGTGTTTTCACTTTGGCGTGGCATATATGCTTTTTTGTGCAATCGGTGTCATCGGTAAAAAAGGAGATTTTCAACGGAAAGCGGTTTATCCGTTATTCGGATTCGGATTATTTGGTATTGTGTTGCTGGCAAGCGATTTTTATTTTTACACTCGAATCCAAAGCAGTCAATCCGAACTTGCCAAAGTTACTCAATGCGGCATCGGGGTTGCGGATTGGCAAAAACGCAATGCCAGCGGCTATTCCATCAATAAAGAGCCGGTGAAAAGTTTCTGCAAAGTTTATATGAAAATTGATATGGAGAAATATCAAACTCCGGAAGAAGCAAAAAAATATCTTGCTGAACTCCGCAAAACGCAGGCAGATAAATTCATCGCCACAGAAAAATTGCTTGAACTCAAACCGCAGAGAATTTCTTATAACTGGGTTGAGCCGGGGGAACCTGTTGCCGGTATGCTTCTGCCGGATTTACAATGTTTCCGCACCGCTGCAAAATTGCGGATATTGGAAATGCGAGCTAACGCCGCAGATAGAACCGTGATTGCAAAATGCAATCAGGATATGCTGAAGTTCCGCGAGTGGTGTTTTTATAATGAAACGTTGATCGGCAAACTGTATGCCGTCGCAATGGAAAGTCTCCGCCTGGATGCCTTGAGTTACGCCATTGCCAGCGGCGTTTACAGCAAAGATGAAATGATAAAACTCATTGGAAAATCCCCCGATTGGAGCAAGCAATATTCCGAAACATTCGCCAGCGAAAACGCCATGTCGGAAGAATTTGTAAATCGCCTTAAGAATGCATCAGCAGAGGGTATTCAAAGTTTGGAAATTCCCTCCTCTACAAAAACATTTTGGAAATTTTATCAAAAATTTGCTCCATTGTTTGTAAAAATGAATATCAAACGGGATTATCTTTTTACTTTGAATTATTATCTGAAAATCAACTCACTGCTTTACCGGGACGATCTTTCCGGTCTGGAAAAGAAAAAAATGGCGTATTTAAATTACGACTCTCTTTGTGCAGAACATTCTATTGCTTCACAGGTCGCACCGGCCTTGAGTGAAGTTCTCGTGCGAATCGACCGGATGCGCGATGTCCACCAGATGGCACTTCTTGCCGCCGAGGTTATGGAATACCGGAAACAACACGGAAAACTGCCGGAAGCTCTCTCTTTTCTCACCCAGATACCGCTGGCAAAACTGGATCACAAACCTTTGATGTATGAGAAAACACGAGAGGGATTCCGGATTTTCAGCCACACGCATAAAGGCGAAAAGCCCGATGAAAAAGATAGTGCATATTCCTACCGGGTACATTTGGATGGTAAAAAATGAAACTCTTTGACAAATATTTCCAACCTTATGCAGAATACTGTTTGCGGACAACTTTTTCGGAAGATGAATTGAAAGAAACTCTTGCCAAAGAATGTCCGGCAACATCGGATGTTCTGTCATTGAAAGCCATTAAAGCCGCCATAGGTTTGAGCAAAACAATCGTCTTTTCCTGCGATCCGGATGATCCGCTGCATTTGCATCCGATCAAAGCATACCGTAATACTTCCAGAGGAGATTTGTTCATCCGGTGTGAAAAAGCATCGGACGAAGAAACGATTTTGCATATTTCAATCGCTCAAAGCGGAAAATACAAATGGCTGTTGTATGCTATCGGCATCTTTGCCCTGTTCTGGGGAGTTGCCGCCTCGTTTGTCATTTGGTGGGGAATATTCCTTTCTGTGGTTTTTATAGGACTTGTTTTCATCGTTTTAGAGTGTTGCCATGCCATGGCGATAGATGAAGTTCCGCAAATCCGGCAGGACTTTGAAATCATGTTGAGAACTTTGGAAAGAAAAAGTCATTAGCCATATTCAAGTGTGCTGAATTTGAGCTACGGACTTTTACGGACACATTAACAATTCGGCGTCCGTCAGAGTTTCTTCTCTCAGACCGTTAAAAACATTATTTTTCTCAAAATGAGTCTTCTTTTTTCTCAAAACGGCTTGACAAAACAAAAATAATGTGTATATTATATGACATATCAAGAAGGGCGTATAGCTCAGTTGGTTAGAGCGCCACGTTGACATCGTGGAGGTCATAGATTCGAGTTCTATTACGCCCACCATCCTTCGCTAAAGCTACGGATGGCAGGCCGTCAGGAATGCCATGCGTAGATTTTTTTTGCCTGCAAAAATAAAGCGCAGTGAAACGGAGCGTGCGAAGGATGCCTGGAAATTTATCCTCAATAGCTTTAGCGGAGGAGGAAGCCTTGGCGGCGGAGGGCTGTACGGTACCGGAATCGGTCTGCGGATTTACACGATACCAAGCCGAAAGGGTTGCCTGCCGTAGATTTTTTTTGCTTGCAAAAATAAAGCGCAGTGAAACGGAGCGTGCGAAGGATGCCCTCCATAGCCTTGGCGGCGGAGGGCTGTACGGTACCGGAATCGGTCTGCGGATTTACACGATACCAAGCCGAAAGGGTTGCCTGCCGTAGATTTTTTTGCCTGCAAAAAAAGCGCAGTGAAACGGAGCGTGCGAAGGATGCCCTCCATAGCCTTGGCGGCGGAGGGCTGTACGGTACCGGAATCGGTCTGCAAGGTTGTACAGAGGGGAAATAAATATCCGGTGGCGGAACTTCACGGACAGAAACGGACTTTTACAGACTTTTACGGACAAGTTGATTATCAGGAAATCGTCCGTTTTCGTCCGTAACCGTCCGTAGTTGTCCGTATTTGTTGCGGGAGATAACCGCAGCCTTGAGCGAAGAAGGAACCACTTTTCAAAAAAGTTATTTCTTCATGTTATCTTCCATGATTTCGCGCAGCTTATTCAACTGATCAGTACGCAGCTTGGAAAGCGGAAAACGTTCCGCATGGTCGGCAGTCGTCGGAACCGCTTTTATGGGAAAAACAAAAACGGCACCGTCCTTAATGCTGACTTTCAAATTACTGTAACTGCTAAGCAGATAATCCAAATCCGCCTGAAATCTTGAAGCCGGCGTCATGAGATCCATCAATTTAAGCTGCCATTTGGGCATAACTGCCCACGGGGGAATGCAAGACATCGTTTTTTCTCCTTTATTTAAGTTTTTCAGGACATAAAGTCGCTGATGGTGAACCAATATTCTGCCAGATAAGTTATCTTGCCGGCTTCTTTCTGTTCAAGGTTGTGTTTGTGCCGGGGCTGCGGAATCGTCAGTAACGGACAAAGCTTTGAGTGTGTGTTTCTACGCAAAGCGTAGTTTTATACACGAGAAGCGTTGAACGCACTGACGAAACGCATGCCCGGTGCAAATCTCCGCAAAGGACGGAGACGTACAGCGGATTTTCCGCTTCCTGACCGGAAATTCCTTTGAGAAACGGCGACGTCGCCGCCCCCGCTGCATTGTTGAACAATCCAGCTTGAAAACTGATAAAGAGAGTTTTACAAATTCTTTCACGGCAGCTTATGCCAACGTTTATAAGCCGGACAAGCCCGGTTGGTTGCCCCTTGCGCCGTATTCATTCTTGCTCCGGCGCACTTGGGCTGCGGATTATACTGGGCGCGGACATACATCAATTTGGCATTTTGAAAATCCAAATCGCGTTCGCCGCCCCAGTATTCACAGGTACAACAGATATTCTGCTTCCACCAGAATTCAGGAACCGGTGTTTTTTGTGTCATGAAAAAAACTCTTTCAACAGTTGGATCAGTTGTTTTTCTTCCAGGTTTTATACTCTTCGATTTCAGACATAAAGCTCTTTACAACCAGTCCGAAAACGGCAGCATCATCAACGAATCCCACCAGCGGAATGAAATCCGGAATAACGTCGATCGGGGAAATCAGATAAGCAACGGCAAAACCGATTGCTGCAATAAATTTCCAGGGAACATTGCGATAGGTTCCGTTGTAGTAATCTTTGAGCAAACTCCACAACACTTTGAAGTTTTCAATCTGATCACCGAGTTTTCCACCTTTTTCTTCTGCAACTTCGGCATCAGCCATCACTTTTTCAAGATCTTTCTGTGAAAAGTCTCTTGTTCCGTGTTCAAATGCCTGATTTACGCGCTCTTTTTCCTGTTCTTTCATGACTGTTTCTCCTTAAATTTGTAATTATTTTTCAGGATATCTTACGATGTAAGATATTCACACAAACCTTTGTTATCCGGCAGACTCACAATTTGCCGCCGCATTCCGGGGGAAAATCAGAATCAAAGCTCATTTTTCCAATCCCTGCTCTTAAAAAAAAGACATACTCCATCAACACGGCTCAGGAGGTACGCCAATACCCGTAAAACACATGCAAACAGAGTACGTCTTGTATTGGTATACAAACGCACCTCTTTCGCAATCAGTTTTACTCATTTTTTTGGCGTTTTCCTGAGCAACTGTCTGAAAGACTGCAGATTATTTAATTTTCAGATTTTTGTAATTATTTTTTTGTTCCCCAATTTTTGGATTTGACAAAATAACATAGCACAACAATCCTTAAAAATCAAATCACTTCTCTGTCTGCATGGAAGAAATTATCTTTCTTCAATCTTTTATTCGCAGATAATTTTGCAATTTGTCGCAGAATTGTGATTTTTTCTGTTTTTTATCAGATTCAATGAAAATTTTTTGACATATACTGCAACTTTCCCCACTCCGGATCAAGCAGAGCATGACGCATATCAAGCAATTTTTTGAGTTCCGCTTCTTCGTTGTCACGGAACGAACCGAATTCCAATACTTTGTTGATCCCGTTGCGGATAACAGCATCCAACGCCACAGCTTGCATAACAGTATCTGTGGTCAGCACAGCTTTGATATCCCCGTGACTCTGCCAGTAACGCTGCCGTTCCCGAACCCGGTTCCGATCAAAATCCGGATAGAGTGCACCATGCAACATACCATAAAGTTTTATTTCCAGAGAGGTGGAAATACGAACCGTTTTCCGATATGCTCCGGCAGACGGCTGCAGCCGGGGATTACCGCTGCCGCTCAAAATCAGCTCCCGCATTACGGAAGCATCCATTATTTCATAATTCAGCAGAATCGGCAGAATTTTGTCGTTATCAAGCCAACCGGATTGGCGAAAAAAAGATTGTAAATTTTTCTGCAAATCCTTTTGAAAATCCCTGTCAAGACTCTGTAATCGTGCCAATTTTCTTTCCGCCTCAGCATCGACCGGAACCGGTTGAACAATGTGCTTTGCCGCCATTTTCTGCTGCTGAATAAAAAGATACCCCAACATACCCAATATCCCTGCTCCACCCAATATCACGCCCATTTTTTTCAGGGGGAACGGATGTCTGTGTTGTTTTCCGGGAGGAGAAGAAACTTTTTTCCCTTTCAGCAGTTCACGAAACTCTGCTGCGGAATGGATCGGTTCAGAACAGCTTTTCAGCAAAGCTTTATTCAAGTTGACATCTATACTCAGAGTCATATCCGCCGGAATCCCCGGATATTCACCGACAGCAAGTCCCGTCAAGGCACAATAAATGACTTTACCGAGAGCATAAAAGTCATCACTTGCCTCAGCGGGATTCCCGGCAAGCACCCGGGGAGAGAGAAATCCCGGAGAACCGACAAGGGAACCGGCACCCTCAAATGCGATCAATCCGACATCGGCAAGCGTGGGTCTGCCATTCACCCACAGGATGTTATCCGGTTTGATATCCCGGTGGACCAATCCCTGTTTGTGCAGTTCCTCAACACCTGAAAGCAATCCCGTAAGCATGGCGTTTATCTCTTCACAGTCCAGGCGTCCGAATTTATTCAAGCGTTCAGCAAGGGTATCCGGACAATATTCCCCCTCCCCCTTATTCAGGTCATCGGCGGCATCCATCGTGCAGAAAATATACTCAGGCGTAATTTCCACATGCCGGATTTTCAGCAAATTCGGATGATTGCAGTTCTTATAGTTTCGAAGTCCGGCAAGTTCCCGTCCGGAATATCTGCCGCCGTTACGGATAATTTTTACAGCCACTTTACCGCCGACAGCATCACTGGCAAGCCAGACTTCGCCGTAGGAGCCTTCTCCACACTTCTGCAGCAGCCGGCAGCTGCAGAGAATATCTCCGGATCTATATTCCATGGGCGGACAACTCCAACTGCAAGCCGGGATCTTTTTTGTTCATTTCAAGCGCGATTTCATGCATCATGTCCAGACAGCGTTTCTTTGCCTGATAGACCTGATTTTCGGAACAACCAAGAAATTCAGCGACTTTTTTCACCGGACGCTTCTGAACAACATATAATTCGTATGCCTGAAAGGTATCAAAAGAAACTCTCTGTTTCAATTTTGCTTCAATCTCTTTGATAACGACTTTACGCCACTCACTCATAAACAGAGTTTCCGTTTCAGTATCAACGGGAATTGCGGGCAGTTCATCGACAGTCCTCTCCCGATTTTCTCTGTAAAAGTCGCTGATTTTGCTTTGAATGATCAGACCGAAATATGTTCTGAACCGGGCTATATCCGGATCAAATCTGAACGTTTTGCTCTGTTTGAAAAACTGCATCATCACCTGTTGACAGATATCTTCGGCATCAGCGGCGCGCACTCCTTTATATTGAGCGACAGCCTTGACGACGGGAGAATACTTCAGATAGAACTCATCCCATGAAATCTCATCTCCGGAAGCGATTTTATCCAGCAGCGTTTTAGAAGTGGCAGGGTATTTTAAAGACATTCGACGGATCTCCTTGATTTGTTGTTAAGGTACACCCGAATCATTAAAAAACAAGTATTGCGGCATATTTTTCAGCTTCTTTCTGCCGAAAAACATAAAAAAAGCGGTAAAAATTCAAAATTTTCCCAATCCGGCTTGAGATTTCCTGAAAAAGCTTTATAATGCAGGAGAAGAGGAAAAATTTGTGCAAAGCTATTTGTTTTTGCAAGCGGAACAGATGACGTCATCTGCGCCGCTTTGTTGTTTTCAGAAAACGGGCAGATTCCCCGATCTGCACTTAGAGGAGTAATTACGCCCCGGGACGGTCACTACCGTCCCGGGGCCCGGGGAGCCTGTGAGTCGGGGAGAGGAGAAAAACTTTTTTTCACGAGAAAAGCCGAAACGTCGGCTCCGGTATATTGCCTCCCCGCCCCCCTTGTCCCGCCGTAGCCTTGTGCGAAGGCGGAAACCCTTTTCGAGAAAAGCGGCGTATTTTTGGATCGGCGAATACGGACTTTTTTTGAACAATCAGTTATCTTAAACACATCCGCTCACATCTTCACATCTCTTGCATCCGCCCACGTCAGTGGCAACTTCACATCTTCACATCTCTTGCATCCGCCCACGTCAGTGGCAACTTCACATCTTCACATCTTCACAACTTCACATCTTCACATCTTCACATCTTCACATCTTCACATCTTCACATCTTCACATCTTCACATCTTCACATCTTCACATCTTCACATCTTCACTGCCCCCCTCCCCCTTCCCTGCCGCGCCCTCCTGTACGACAGACTTGCTACCGTACAGGAGGGGGATTGGTCGGTTTGGGTTCCGGTGTGATTCCTGGTTATAAAAGGGAAAGAGCGATGATCGGCAAAGCGATTGCAAGGAGTATTCCGCCGATAACAGCCAGAATTTCAGCGCACACGCAAATTGCACCGAATGCGACAAATGCCAGAAAGATCAATAATAACGTTTCCATGTTGGACTCCTTTTTGTTGTTGAGTGATGTATCTGTCCAACAGACTCCGCCGGAATTTTTTGTTTCTTACATTAGCTCTTAAATTTTTACGATAAATATTTTCAAAATTCTGTTTGCAATCAACAATAATTTGTGATACATTAGAGACTGACGGGTGAAACTCCCGTTGAAGCTCATTGACACGTATAATTTTCAGCAAACGGAACCGAAACCGACCAAGTAAAAATTTTGTTTGCAGCCGCTGTTGTCCTCGGAAGGATTGTATCCTGATCTATTCCGGATGCTTTTGCATGCAGTGGCAGCAGGCTCTTGGTCGGGCCCCGGTTCCGGTGTGCAGGGTATCCGGTTTTTTATTTAAGATTCTCAGTTACATAGTGATTTCACGTGCTTTTTTCCGTAAAATCCGGCTTGCAGCTGAAAAAATTTGTATTTTTGTGTTGTAAGAGTGTAAGAAAGAAATTTTAAGGTGTAGTTTGTTTGTAGTAGCGGAGTATTTTCTCCTCTAAAAAATTAAAAAGTTATAAAATAAAAGGACAAAACATGAAGACTCAAATCTATTTAATGTGCGTGGCGTTGACAGTTGGACTTTTGAGCCTAAATGCCAAAGAGGTGCTTAACATACCTAAATGGGCAGAAGAATTTAAAGAACTTGCAGAAAAAGGCTCTCCCAAAGATGTTGATTGGAATGATGTTGCTAATTTGGGAAGCGCAGGCAATGTACGAGTATTTTTTGATGCCAAGGGGAATCCAGAAATTTATATTATCGGAATTGCGTCTGTTTCTACAACACTAGTTGCTGTAAGGGCAGAGCAGTTTGCCAGAAAAGAAGCTGAAATTAATGCGAAAGCCGCATTCGCTATGTGGTTGCACGAGCATTTTGCAGTAAAAGATGAATTTGATCAGAAAACTCTTGTTGCCATCAAGGATGGAAAGCGTGAGTCCAGTGAGGATCGGACTGTATCAAAACGGCATGCAGAACAGTGCGCAAAAGCGAGTTGGCGTGGCATGCGTGTTATGAAAGTCGTAATGAAAAGTAATCGTTGCTATACAGTATGGCGCTGGAGCCTGACGGAGCATACCTTTGCCAAATTGATTGAAATTCTCACTAAAGACGGCAGCGGTGAACGTCAGCATGACAAAAAAATCAAAGAAGGTTCATGGAGTCGGTTTTAAATTATGATTTTTTTTATAAATAAAATTGCACTGTCGCTTTATTTGGTCAGTTTTGCACTTTTCTGCTCGGCGGATGTAACAACAATCACCTTAAAATCAGCAAGAGCTGTAAAGGCAGAAATCACCGAGCAACCTTCCCTAAAGGCAATTCAGGTTGCGGTGCAGTTTCTACCAGTTACGTCTCTTGATGCATTAAATAACGAAAAAATGAATTCTGTGATAGCTCGTTTTTTTGTTGAAGATGCATTGTCACAGTTTTACAAGAAAGGAAAAACTGTAAATTTTACTTTCTTAAAACCTATAATTGAGAAAACTACAACACAAAAAAACGCTATGTATATCTTGTCCCCTTTACAGCGATATCCGATATTGTTGTAAAGACTAAAAAAACTGGAAGCAAAAGCGAATATAACAAAATTTTTGCAGATGATATTTTCCTGACTCCAACCGAACTTTTTAGTAGGGATCTAAAACTTGTGGAAAACTTTTTTTTGAGCCAAATCCAAACTCAAAAAAAACACAAAAACCTTGAAAAAAATATCAACAAAGCCTTGAATGAGATGAAAGAAAAAATCAACTCTCAGGACGATTTGTTAAGTGCAGAAAAAGATGAATTTGTGGAGAAAATTGAAAAAGTTCGCACATATCTTATAAAAAAAATCAGTCAGCACCTGAATCTGCAAAAAAAAACTACAGAGTCAGAATATAATCTTGCAAAGTTTATCTCTCAATATTATTTTCGCGCTGATTTCAAAGAAATACTGGTTAGCGATCCGGCATTGCTTGAGTATGGAGGTTGCAAGGCATTCCGCTTACCTGATGGCAAGATAGCACTAATTGGTGTTGGTTTTTCAGAAATAAAAAACAATTCGCCTAAAGAACGTCTTTTGAGGAAGAAAATTGCAGAACATCGTGCCTTTTCCGCCTTGGCAGAACATCGTTCTGTTGAAGTAAGTACTTTTTCAAAATTTTCAGAATCAGCAGCGATAAAAACAATTAACAAGCAGGACGAAGGGGAAGATTATCGTAGTCTTTCCACGGTATCAACGGTTAAATCAGAAGCTTATTTTGAAAAAATGGAAACTGTTGGCTATTGGTATTCTAAAGATGGCAAACTATTCTTCCTTGCAAAAGGATGTTTTATAAAGTAACGGAATGGAGTTTGAAATGCGAAAATTTGCATTATTTTTATTATTGACATTAAATTTCCTTTTTACTGTGGTGCTTTGTGCTACGGAAAATTCCATAACCGTTAAGGTTACGGGACAAGGTTTAAATCAGACAGAAGCACTGGAGGACGCGTTAAGAAATGCTGTCCGGAAAGTGGTGGGAACGTATGTGGTTACTCAATCTAAATTGCAAGAGGAAGATTTCGATGAGTCTATTTACATAAATGCAGATGCGGTTGTTACGCAGCATAAAGTGCTAAAAAAAAGGACAGAAGATGGATTGGTTGTTCTCGAAATTGAGGCAACAGTAATAACGAATGACTTGCTTAAATATTATAAAAAAACAGAATCAACTCAGATATCTTCTACGGATCTAGGCAATCTTCTTAATCGCAGACGCGCATTGGCTACTGCTGAACTATCACTGGAATATATTTTTAAGGATTATTGGTTGCGTTTATACAGAGCAAAAAAGACCAAGGATTTCCGTTTAGCGGCAGATGATGATGTTGAAAATGATACTGTGAAAATTACAATGACCTACGAGCTTTCGTTTGAAAAGCAGGAGTATAATAAACTGTCAAAGCGCTTAAAAAATCTGTTGGAAAAAGTTGCAATCCAAAAAGAAGTCGGTCGCGATTTAACTTATAATCAAATATGTGGTTATGATGGTGCGTTTCGCAGATTTGATAATAAAAATAGTGAATCTTGGCCATCTGGTACAGAGACTGTTTCTTTTTGTGAGGAGTATTTGATTAATGGTGAGAAAAAATATTCCTATGCCATATATGCCGTTCCAAAACAAATTCGCAAAAAAATAGATAATCTGATTTCTTCAGATTCGGTTCTCGTATTTCAGTTTCAATTGAAAGACGGATCTAAACGTATAGGTATGTTGCAACCGAGATTAAGTTTTTTTGAATATGATAATAGCACTCTCACCTTTAGAAATTGGTTAGGGGCAAAAATACCAAACTATAGTTGGAAATATTTCTCAAAACAAGAATATGAACGTGACTGGAGTTTTTCAGAAGATGTCATCCGTAATATGAAAAGTTGCACAATAAAGGCCTATTCAGGCAAACAAGCGGATTACCTTTGGTACTTGCATAGAGGTGATTCGTATTATATGAAATCTCTTGCTAACCGAGGATATATCCCTGCTATGATTGCAATGGCTGAAGTGTTCAAAGATTCTGGGTGGTATGAAGCGGCTGCCTTAGCAGGAAGTCGTTATGCACAAGAAAAATTAAGCTGGCAAAACTCCGGTTTAGGTTTTTCATTAGACAAAGATGGTGCATGGTATGTAACGTCTTCTCAAAAGAATGTTCCTGTAAAAAAAGGAATGAAAATAAAACTGTTGAATGGTGAGAATATTGAACGCTGGGATTATGAAAAATTATCGCAGTATATCGGTGTAATGTCTCCCGGAACATCCGTGTCAGTAGAATTGTATGATGGAAAAAAAATCGAAATTACGACGAGAGATTGAGTTATGGCTGTTCGTTGTAAATGTTCATATTGCCAACAACATTATGAAATCGATGATGCTGATGTAAACTTGTTGTTTCAGTGTCCGCGTTGCGGTAACGAGTCATATTTAGGTAGAAACCAATTACCACCCAAAAAGAAATGCTATAAAAACAAATGGCGTTGGTTCTCGATTTGTCTACTCCCTTTTGTAATAGGAGGAGTTTTTTTACTGTTTTCTATTTTTCCATTGCCAGAAGTTTGTGCAAAACTGAAACAAAATTTTGTTGACACGTTATCTTCTTCCGATAAGCCAGAACCAAATGAATTATCATTGAAATTCACTTATTGGATGTGTTCTGAAGAACAAGCAAAAAACAAGGCCGTAGAGCAAGCAATACATGATACTCTTTGCGAAATGGAGCAAAGATCAAATAAATTTGGAATTGTAGGTAAAGAGTTGTTCCCCGCAAAGGCAACCAAAGCTGTTGTTGCAGTGCAAACTACACCTATAACAAAACAAAGTGGTGAAAGTACAAAAAATGGTTTTAAGGTAACTGTAACTCTTTCATATAAAAAGTTGCAAAATTTTTCAAACATATATTGGCATACTACAGAAATTTCATCTGCGGACATCCAGCAACTATTCAATACACGTAGCAATCTCAAGCAACATTCTGTTGAGTTAGATAATATATTTAGGGACTATCCTCAAAGAATTTACTCTTGTAAGCGTCTTGGCATGTTTGAGGTTTCAAAAAATGACAATGCTAACTCACAAGAAGCTACATTTAAAATGACCTATGAGCTTTCGTTTGAAGCGCAAGAGTATAACAAACTGTCCAAACGCTTAAAAAACTTGTTAGAAAAAGTTGCAATCCAAAAAGAAGTCGGTCGCGATTTAACTTATAATCAAATATGTGGTTATGATGGTGCGTTTCGCAGATTTAATAATAAAAATAGTGAATCTTGGCCATCTGGTACAGAGACTGTTTCTTTTTGTGAAGATTATTTTGTTAACGGTAAAAAAAAATACTCTTATGCAATATATGCTGTTCCTAAACAGATTCGAAAAAAAATAGATGCGCTGATTTCCGCTGATTCAGTTCTTGTTTTTCAATTTCACCTAAAGGATGGCTCTAAACGTACTGGCATGTTACAACCGAGATTAAGTTTTTTTGAATATGATAATAGCACTCTCACCTTTAGAAATTGGTTAGGGGCAAAAATAACAAACTATAGTTGGAAATATTTTTCAAAACAAGAATATGAACGCGATTGGAGTTTTTCAGAAGATGTCATCCGCAATATGAAAAGTTGTACAATAAAGGCCTATTCAGGCAAACAAGCGGATTACCTTTGGTACTTGCATAGAGGTGATTCGTATTATATGAAATCTCTTGCTAACCGAGGATATATCCCTGCTATGATTGCAATGGCTGAAGTGTTCAAAGATTCTGGGTGGTATGAAGCGGCTGCCTTAGCAGGAAGTCGTTATGCACAAGAAAAATTAAGCTGGCAAAACTCCGGTTTAGGTTTTTCATTAGACAAAGATGGTGCATGGTATGTAACGTCTTCTCAAAAGAATGTTCCTGTAAAAAAAGGAATGAAAATAAAACTGTTGAATGGTGAGAATATTGAACGCTGGGATTATGAAAAATTATCGCAGTATATCGGTGCAATGTCTCCCGGAACATCCGTGTCTGTAGAATTGTATGATGGCAGAAAATTTAAGGTTGATATAAAAATAAAGAATAAATTTGCAAATAGATCTTCAAAAATTATTTGATATGAATGTAATGCAAAAAAGGGAATAATTATGATCGAGTTTGGAAAAATAAAAAATCATCCCACAATAAAAAAATTAAGTTATAAAAAACATTTCTGCCAAGAAAAAACATTAAAAAATTGGAAAAGTTTCATTACTCAATTAATGAGAAAAAATTTTGCAAATCTATTATGGCGAGGACAAGCTGATAGCAACTGGTTATTGATGTCATCGTATATAAGAAATGGCAAATTTAATAAAAAATATTGGGATTGGAGAACCCCCTGTGTAAATCCTCATCCAATGGATAAAGATTATAAAAATCTCATTTTGAATTTGCCATCTGGGCTAGGAAATGATTTCTTTGAGCGAACTTCTCAAATATACAACAATTTGGATCCTTTTTTTCATGACCTTGAATATTTTTCTTCCAAATTCTACCAATATATGGACAAAAAAGAATATCGAGATTTTTTATTTGGAACTCCGCTCGATTTTACATTTAGAACTCAGATGAATCTTGAAAATTGGTCTTGGGCACAACATTACGGTACCCAAACGCCTCTGTTAGACTGGACAATGCGCCCTTTGTTTGCATTATATATGGCTTGTGATTCTTATAAAGATGCATCTAGTATTTCTATATATTCTTTGAATCTCAAAATTTTATCCGCTTTAAACAGTTATATATTACCTGTTCCAACCAATGCTTTTTCTCAAGAATTAAAAATTCAATGTCAACAGCAATGTCATACGATTTTTAAAGACATTCCGATAGATGATTTAATTGATGAATATTTGAATACGAATTTGCCAGAAGAATTATTTGAGCGCAACTATTACATATTACGCGATGCAATGATGCTTAAAATAATATCCCCTGAAAGTGCCCCAAAGATTGATCGATTACAAAAACAAAGTGGGTATTTTTCCTTTACTCCAGGGGGAATTAGTATTGAGAGTTGGTGCGAGCGATATATTGAGGCCCATAAAACAGAATTGCCCATAGAGCAAAATGAACCTCTTTTATTAAAAATAAATATTCCAATGACAAAAGCAGATAAATGCCAATGTCTTCGTTTTTTGGATGCTGCTAATATCAACGGACAGACTGTTTATCCAGATTTTCAAGGTTTTGGCAAGTATATGACAGAACTTTCTGACCGGAAGAATTTTTTCTGATTTATCTTTACGCCAGTACATTACACCATCATCAAATTTATAACCGGGATTGGATAAAATATAATGGATAGTTTTCAGGGGTTGAAGCTGCTTGAATTTTGCGGCAGTGGGGCGTATGGGGATGTTTATTACTGCGAGGATATCTCCGGAAAAAAGATGGCGGTCAAGATCGTTTCAAAGAAAAAAATCGGAGAACACTGGAAAAGAGAATTCCGGGGGATCGTCAATTATCGCAAAATTACCGATGAAAATAATTCCCTGCTGAAAATCTTTCACGTTTCAGAAGATGATGAGTGTTTTTATTACACGATGGAAGCAGCAGACTCTTTTGATTCTCAAAAGTATACCCCCGACACCCTCGCTCTGCGGCTGCAGAATGGTCCGCTCGCCGCAGAGGACTTGACTCCGATCCTGTCAAGTATTTTTGATGGTGTCAAGGCTATCCATAATGCCGGATTTGCCCACAGGGACATCAAGCCGGATAATATCCTTTTTGTTAACGGCAAACCCAAACTTGCCGATATCGGATTGCTTTCTTCACTCTCTGTAACTGTAACGCAGTTTGCAGGAACCCTTGACTTCCTGCCGCCTGAAGAACGCAGTTCTGAAACGCCGGATTTGACCAACCGCCAGTCACGCCAGCGCAATGATCTTTATGCTTTCGGCAAAGTTATTTATTGTGCCGTTACAGGCAACTCCCCCGAAATGTTTCCGCACATACCCAAAGATTTTAATCTTTCAATACAGAGAAAGTATTATCTGCATCTTGCGTTCCAACTGTGCGACCGTGAACCGCTTTGCCGTCTCAACTCCATTGAGAAAACAGAACTTGCCCTTGCCGGAATCCAACGCAAACTGGAATACGGCATAACCGGCAAAGATCTGTTCTGTGATACTGCAAAAAAGATAAAATACCGGGCACTCCGTACCCTTGCCGCAAGTTGGAAAATGACCCGCCTTTACTGGTATTTTATTATTCCTCTGCTGCTTCTTACCGGAACAGGTGCTTATTTTCTCTTCCGACCCAAGCCGCCGTTGGATTTGAGCAAGATCAAGACCCAAACTTATCACAACAGCATCTATAATTTTTCAATGACAATCCCGGCTGATTGGCAAATTTTAACTCCGGCAATTGCTGAACTTTTGAGTCAGAGTCCCAAAGCCAGACAATCCCGACATGCGGCTTTTTTTGCAAAATTATTTGCTCATATCAAGGAACACCAAAAAGATTTTTTTATATGTGATATAGGCCAGGACCAAATGGATTTTATAGAGATTGTTCCAACTGAGATGACAAAAAAAAGTGTATTGGCAAGAAAACCAGAATTACACAAAATACAAATGGCAAGATTTTTCAAAAAAACGCAAAATGTGAATGTTGTATTTAGCGAAATCAAGCATCGCACAATTGCAGGTTTGACTTGTTATTTTATGGATTTTTCCCTTGCTCCCGGGACGAGAAATTTAAGCTATGATATAGTCATAGGAGAGCGCGTTGTGTGCATTTCTTTACAAACGTCATTAGCTACTTACCAACAACGTAAACAAGATTTGGAAACTGCTTTGGCTACGATAAAAATTCACAAATAATTTCCTTTTTGCTGTAAGAAACACATCATCTCAAAGAAGTCAGTTGGTAACGGGTAAATTAACTTGGGAGAATAAAAAATGGCATTTACCACAAGAAAATCTTTATTGGCAAAAGTCCGCAGCGGCGATGAAGTCGCATGGGCGGAGTTTTATGCCACATACAAACCGCTGATTCTTCTTATCGGAGATGATCACGGGCTGACTTATGATGAAAAGCAGGAGCTTATTCAGAAAGTCATGTGCGAGATCTTTCAAAAAGATATCATCGGCAAGTATGATCCTGATAATATTCCTGAAGATGTTGTGTTCAAGTACGATCCGGCAAAGGGACGCTTCAAACACTTTTTCAGGAAAATCGTCCGCAATCAGGCAATCAAAATTTATCACAAACGCAAAGATCATCTTTCGATTGATGATGAAAATCTACCGCCGATCCCGACAGAAGATCAGTGGAACGCTTCCTGGGATGAAGAATGGAAAAAACATATCCTCAATATGGCTTTGACAGAATTAAGGGGACGGGTCAAACCCGAAACCTTTGTCGCCTTTGAAATGTATGCGATGCACAGAAAAACAGTTGAAGAAGTTGCGGAGTTTCTGAATATCTCAGTTTCATCCGTCTATACCGCAAAAAGCCGCTGCATCACTGCGTTGAAAGAAATCATCAAAGAATTGGAGGATAAGTAATTATGAAACACTACACAAAAGAAGAATTGGAACTGTTCCGCAACGGCAAAATGTCCCTTTTGAGCAGGATCAGCTGTTCCGGACACTTGAAAAATTGTCCTGCATGCGCCGGACTTATGGAAGAACTTGCTGAAGATGACAAGTTTGTTGCCGATCTGCGCTCCAGCGTTCAAACTTTTCAGGAACTGAGCGAAACAGAATCCTGATCGTTCTCTTTTTCCCCTTCAAAAAAACGATTAAAAAATTTTCAAAAATTTTTCATACTTGGACTTTAAATGTCCAAGTGTCAGTGATATCTTATGCACGAACCCCCAAACACAAAAGGATCTGTCATGTTGAAATTTGCCGTTGCTCTTGTTTGTACTCTTGTTTTCAGCTTATCCGCCGCGGACAAATTGCCGAAATATGGCACCAAAGCGTGGACTAAACTGCCCGGTGCTTCTGACGTTATTCAGGATGCTCAAAAAGGAGATGTCTTCGCAAAATATCTTCTGGCTTCTGTTGCCGAAAGTGAAGGAAAGACTTTTCTCATAAAAGAATTGTTCCGTGATCCGCGCAATTACGACATACTCAAAAATGATGAACTCATGTTTCAAGCTCTCCAGAAATATGCAGAAAAAGGTTTCTATCATGCACAGGATATGTTGGCAGGCAAGTATTACACTATGCAGATGACAGATATAAGCATGGCGCTTTGGAAAAAAGCCGCTGCGCAGGGATGTCCTGTCTCTCAATACAATCTCGGACTTACAATCTATAATCAGCAAAATGACAAAGAAAAGATTCCCCCTGAAACAATCAGACTCTGGCAAGCTGCCGCTGACCAGGAATACGTTCCGGCATTGAAAAATATGGGGATCTTCTGGATGACTGGTGTTTTTAACGGTAAACCCGATTTCAATAAAGCTGTTTTCTACCTGGAAAAAGCCGCCCGCCAGAAACATGTTCAGGCAATGTTCCTTCTCGGAGAAATTTATGAAAAAGGACTCAACGGAAAAGTGGATAAAGATCTTGCGATAAAGTACTACAAAGCGGTTGCCGATATGCATCCCTTCTGGCAGGAACAGTTAAAAAACAACAACGCAACAGCAAAATAAACAGAAATTCAAAAAACAGCCGGAGCCTTACAGTTCCCGGCAAAAAATAACAATCAATAAAAAAAGCAAGAAAGGAAAACAAGACCATGTCCGAAGAATCTCCCGCACCGCAACCTGCAACTTATGAACTGCCCAACTCAGAACTTTCCCCCGCTGCAAAAAAATGGACGGTGAAAATCATTGCCGTCGTCGCAGCTTTGGTGATTTTTCAGATTCCTCTGTATATGGTCGGTGAACTTGCCGGAAAACGCAAAGAGCAGGCTCAGAATGTTCAGAACGAAATCGCAAAGAACTGGGGCGGCAAACAGTATATTGAATTGGCTCCTGCCGCCGCTGTTGAAAATATAACAGCCCGAATCACCCCCGAAATCCGTTACCGCGGCATTTATCAGGCGGTTGTGTTTTCTTCGGATGTCAAAATCACAAGAGAATACAAAAATCCGGCTCCCAATACCGTCGGAACAATCAAACTTCCGGAACTTAAATCCGTTGCAAAAGCAAGTGTTCTGGTCAACGGTAAAGCAGTTCAGGTATCCGAAAACAAAGGCGTTCTGACCTTTCCCCTGCCCGCAGGAGATGCCAAGACTGAAATCAATATAATTGCAAGAGGCAGTGACGGAATCCACTTCACGCCCAATGCTGCTCAAAGTCATATTGCTGTTTCAGGCAAATGGGACAGTCCCAGTTTTGCCGGTGAAGTCCTGCCTGCCAAACGCGCTGTCGAAAAGGACTCTTTTTCAGGGGAATGGCATTTTGACCGGTTCAACGCTGCGACAAAATCCGTCGGCGTCAACCTCACCATCTCAGCAGGCACTTATCAGCAGGTTGAAAGATGTTTCACCTATGCCTCATTTTTCCTTATCGTCTTTTTCTTCACGCTTCTGGCGGCTGAAATGATTACCAAAGTCAACGTCCATATTCTGCAGTATCTGGTTGCGGCGGGCGCGCCAGTGCTTTTCTATCTGATGGCTCTTGCTTTTTCCGAAAAAATCGGCTTCACCGCCGGATACATCACCAGCGCCGCTGTGATCGTTGTGATGGTTACAATGTACGCTAAAATGTTCCTGGGCAAACTCACCCCTGCCCTCACGATCGGAGTCGTCTTTGCCGCAAGTTATCTGCTAAACTTCATTCTTCTGCGGATGGAAGATTTTGCTCTGCTTGCCGGAACGATCATCCTTGCCGTCATCCTCGGTGTATTGATGTTCCTGACCGGAAAAATCAACCGGGTGTCTGACAATCAATAAATCAATGCTCAACAAAAACGCCCTGCAGTTCAATTGACCGCAGGGCGTTTTTTGTGATTTGAAAAAGTTACTTTTGAAGAATAAGTACATCTCCGGGAGCAGCGGATTCAAACTCGACGGTCTTGATTTCTTTGCCGTCAAAGTAATTGACAACAGCGTTTCCGGCAAAGGCAAAGGAGACCATAAGTCCGTCGGCAGTCTTTTCGGCACCGGTGACTTTGAGGTCACTGTCAAGCAGCTGGATTTCTCCGTTGACGGGGATGATGGAGTACAACGCACTGCCGTGTGCAGCGGTATCCACGGCGAAAGAATCTTCAAATTCAACGGCCTTGCCCGCCCAGATATCCCATGCCAGATATTTTCCGGCAGGAAGATCAAGTTCTTCTGTGGTCACGGTGAGTTTTTCCGCTTCGTCTTCAAGGTTGAAGAAACCGATCGTGCGCAGCGGCAGATTGGCGTTGCCGCGCTCCAGAGAGAAGTAGGGTCCTTTGAAGAAGAACTTATCCGGAGCCTTATCAGTGCTGCGGTAATCCAGACCTGCAAGGAAAATTTCCTGTCCGTTATTGGGACAGCAGACGGCTTTACGCAGATATTTCATGCGGGGATTGCCGTCATAGGTATCCAGAAATCCTGAAATTTCCACCATGGAACCCGTCGCCAGACAGTAATTGATACAGAAAAGTGCCTCGTCATCGGTCAGACCGGGGAAGACGCCCACGGAGTCACTGTTCGGAACAAACAAGTCTCCCGTATGGGTCGCAAAGCACGCCGCACCCCACAGGAATGTGATTTTGACATTTTCCCAGGTGCCGTGACCGATATCAATGCCGTAACGGTAGTTGGTGAAGTATTCTCCGAGGAAAGGATTGTTCATCACAATATCGCAGCCGGTCTGCAGATATCCATCTTCAGCAAGGCGTTTACGGATACTTTCAAGCCACCAGCGGCGGTATTCGTATCCGGACTTTTTGTGTCCCGAAAGCAGCGGACTGCCCTCTTCAAACGCATAACTCCAGAAGTCATGCTTCATACCCTCGCAGCCGAATTCAGTCAAAAGAACATCCAGAGCGCGTTCCATGAAGTCACGGGCTTCGGGTTTGCTCACATCCAGCGGAGAAGAGTGTCTGATTCGCACGCCGTAATCAGCAAACCACTCCGGATGATCCTGATAAACAGGTGTTTCATGGGGACACAAACCGCCGACCCAGATCGCCGGACGCAGTCCGATTTCGCGGACTTTATCGTAAAATGCCGTCATGCCCTCCGGGAACTTTGCAAAATCAATTCCACCAGCACCTTCGTATCCCATTCCGAGACCGTGCGCGCGTTCAAGTTTTCCCGCCCAGGAGGCGTAGCCGTCGTCAATCTGCATCCACTCAACGGTGGGGAAGTTTTCTTTGATGTATTTTGCGGTTTTAAGCAGTTGATCGGCGTGGATCTTGCGGAAAATACCGTCATTCCAGGAACCCCAGACCATACTGTAACGGTTGATATCCGTCTTTCCGTAATTCGCCTGAAGTTTTTTACGCAGAACGGCACTGTATCCATCAAAAATCTTTTCAAGATCATCCGCTTCGCAAGTCGTGCCGAGATACCATTCATCGGTCAGCATTTCCCCGGGAGCAAGTTCGCGGTAGTCAATGGCTTTGAACGCAGAGAAAATGCCGACGGTGTTTCTGCCCTTGTCATCGTGGTCAAGTTCGTAACAATGATAAAAAACTTTCTGGGAAAGTGTGCCGTGAACAAGTCCGTCAGATGACTTTTTGTTTGAAAGCAGAATCGCCGGGAAAGGCTGATAGGGAGAACGTCCCACACGCTTGTGAATGGTGCCGGGATCGCTCCAGCGGTTTCCGGAAACGGGATCAAAACCGCTGTCGCGGCAGAGCTGAAAATGATCCTCATCCACGCCGATACAGTAACGTGCATACATACGGGGATTTTCAAGATGGTAGAAATAGTCATCCCCGGGATCGTTTCCGAAAGTAACTCCTTCAAGGCGGAAGAAAATCTCATTGAGGTTCAAAACCTTGTCTCCGCTGTTACGGAGACGGCGGACTGCGGTGCAGGAATTCCAGTCATTGCGGGCAATGAAAATTTCTTCGGTGATCTGATTGGAATATTTGAGCGTAATATGCAGACGCTCCCCCTCCGCCGTTGAACTGAACGACGCAGGTGTCAACTCCACACCGTCAACCTTGACACCGAAACAGCATTTCAAAGCAGGCTGGGAAATAACATTTCTGAAAAAAGTATTGATCATTTATTAAATCCTTTATTTTGTTTCAAAGGGTAAAGCAAAATCGTTTTCGGTAAAGCCGTATTCATCCAGCAGGGCTTCCATTTTGGAGAAAAGTTCCGCATCCGGATGGGCGCTGTGCTGGTCGCTGCCGATGGTGAACTTCACACCGCTGTCGCGCCACTTACTGAAACACTGCATATAAAAACGGGTCACATATTCCGGCACTTTGAGGACACACGGCAGGTTGATTTCTGCCAATTTGCCGTTTTCAAGGATGGCACGTCCCAAAGCATCGTTCATTTCCTGCGGGATCTCGTTATAGATGGTCCAATCCGCTTTTCTGTCGCGGTGCAGGAACCAGTCCGCCGCCGCAAGAGAGATGGAGTCCCAGGGATGGGCAACGACATTGACAAGCGGATGCGCTGCCAGAAACATCTCCTGCTGAAAATAATTGTCGATCACGCCGCTGCGGGTATCGGGATATCCCAGCGGCCAATGGATGCCGCCGACGACAAATTCCAATCCGTATTTGCGGATGTCATTTTCAGTTAAATCAATACACATATTTCCGTCAAAGGGACGGGTATCGTCGCGGAAACCGTAAATCGGGACATCTCCCTTGGCGATAAAATCTCCGGCGGCAATGCGGTCCCGTTCCCAGCAGGCGATAAGAGAAACCTCTATACCGAAGTGAAAATTTGCCGGAAAGTTCCAGCCGAGAAAATCATGGCGGCAGCTTTCAATATCCGAAATATTATACTGCGAGTGCAAATGGTCGGTCACGGCATAATGCTGTACTCCCAGTGCCTCATGATCTTTTCTGATATCCTCCAATTTCGCACAGCCGCTGTCGCAGGAGTGATGAGAGTGAATATGCAGATTTTGAGTTATTTTCATTTTTTACCCGTCAAATAAAAAAATACAGTCCGTTTGCGTATAATATACTCAGACAGGACTGTATTTTCAAATCAAAACAAATTCTTTATTTGTATGAAAGAGCGATCTGCCCTTTGGCACCTTTGAGGTCAAGACGGACACCACCGCCTGCAAAACTCACGATTTTCCACGCCGTTTCCTTTTTATAAGGCTTGGATATTCTGACCTTGATTTTGCCTTTGGGCAGGGTTTCCGCACCCTTGAACCAAGGCAGACGGGGCGTTCCGGCAGTCACGACACTGCCGCTTCCGGCAATGCGTCCGCGGGGGTCAAGCAAAAAGATGTTGCAGCCGCCCTCGTGCGTTCCGAAAAATTCAAGGGTGAACTCTTTTGTTCCCGCAGGAATCATCAGAAGCTGATTTGAGATACCACCGTTGACAAAGAGATAGCCTTTGCGCAGTTCGGTGCGGATACGGCAGTTTTTGCCGGTGACATCCCAGACACCGGTGCAACTGTCCTGAATTTCAACCATGTAACGCCCTTTGGCGGGCAATTTGACTTTCCAGGAGCCTTTGGCGCGGATCTTTCCCTTGCCTGAGCTGATAACTTTATTGTTTTTATCAATGACTTTGAAGTTGAATTCCGGTTTGGTATTGGGGTTGGAGCCTGCCGCAAAACGGGAAATTTCTATTTCAGACGGCTTTTTCGCAACGACTTCAAACGCCATGTTGTCGGGTCCGCGCATACGGAAACGGTCATTGAGTCCCTTGCCGAATTTATTTGTCAGTTCTTCGGGCATGAACTTGTATTTTCCCGCTTTGGGATTGCGGACGCTGAAGCGGTTCATCTCTTCAAACAGCACCGGCAGCATACACAGACGGATGGAAAGAGATTTGCCGACGTGACTGACGCCGGTCATGATGGAACAGGAAGTAATCAAAAGACAGCTGTCATAGATTTTGCGGTCATTGGCAAGACGTCCGCCGGTCATCATTCCGGGAGCGATGATGAGATTGAGTCCCTGATTCGCCAGCCAGAAGTTTTTTCCGTCATAGTTCATACCGTAAGACCAGCCGACACGGTTCTTATCCAGACCGCGATAAAGCCAGTTTGCAGCAGCGATGATGGAGCGTTGAACTGCTTTTGACGGCTGTTCTTCATTGTATTTCTGCAGCGCATGAAGCACGATACCGACCAGATAGGGACAGTTGCCGTAGGTATCCTTATAACCGTTGGCATGATCTGACGGCAGTTTATGGGGCCAGGCGCCGCCCAGTTCAAATTTCTGTTCATCAAGGATGACTCCAACCAGAAGTCCGGCGGCGTTGAGATACTTTCTGTTGCCGGTTGCACGGTAAATACCGAGCAATGCGGGAATACTCCATCCGGCACTGCGTTCATGGGTCGAAAGACGTTTAAGCTGCGGCGCAACAAAGGTTACAAGGTGTTCACCCAACAGCAGGGCGGATTCCATTGAAATTTCATCGCCGCCGAGCAGCCAGGCTTCAGTCATACCTTCGCTCCAGGTGTGTCCGTTCCAGCCCATGCTGTTGCCGCTGCCGAAAACGCCGCTCCAGACGGCGGGACTGGGACTTGAAGAACTCTGTCCGGTGTGTCCGATACTGTGCTGAACGTTTGCACCGACAAAGGCCGAATCGGGATAAGCGTGAACAATATCCACATCCGCCTGATGTCTTGCCGCAGTCATTGCCCAGCGGAAAGCGTCACGGTTGCCGGTGCGCAGATAGAGCATGAAAAGACCGTGCGCGAAATCATATTCGTTGTTGGTCCAGTTGCGACCGCGTTCACCGTACCAGTCGCCCCAGTTGAGGAAACCGTATTCACGCTGTTTGGCTTTCATATCCATATGACGGTAAAAGGCTTCGACCGCCTTGGCATCCAGTCCGGCAAAGGGATTGTTTTTGCCGTTGGGGATTCCGGGGAACACGCGGGTCTGATAAAGATAAGCCGTATCAATGACAGGAACAACACTCTTTGCCGCAAGTTCGGCAGGGCTGGTTTTTCCGCTGAAGTCGATTTTAAGATCTTCGGTGAAGCCCATGCCCCACTTCATGCGGTAAAGTCCGCCGCAGAAAACAAAGTTAAGGTAGAACGGCAGTTCTTTTCCGAAGTTGGCATCGGGCTGTTCAGGCAGCAGTTCAAAATTAAGTTTTCCGTCCGCAACACTGAACGCCTTGGGATAACGCTCGGCGGTATCTTTGAGGGCATAAGTGATGTTTCCGGCAGAACCGCCGTCACCCATCATGCGGTTGAAGTATCTGCCGTCAACCTGAAGTTTCTCGTCATTGTGCTGGAAAATACGGCGGCAGTTCACACCCTCCATACGCAGTTTTTTGACCGCTTTTTTCGGTGCATAAGCAAACTTCAGACTGCGGATATCGTTGAACTCAGTTTTGAGTTTGATATTCTGATAGCGGATTGAAAAATCCACAACAGGACTGCCGGCTCTGAAAGTCATGCGGCAGGTGAAACGTCCCATATCGTTCTCAAATTCGCCCTCGGCACGCAAAGTGACAGCCAGAGGTCCGTTGGATTCAACATAGAGTTTTTTAAGCGGCACATCAGAAGAGGAATAGAGTTTTTTCTGCTCGTCTGCAATCACAAGTCCCTTGGGATCAAAGGAACCTGTGACTTTTCCATCCACCTTGATATTGCGGAGGAAGTTGAAGTTGTTTTTGCTGATATTTGCCTGAAGTCTGCCGGTATCAACTTCAAATCCGTCGCCGGTCATCATGCATTTGAGAACAGGAAGAGCAGGCGCAGTCTTGCCGGAGTTGACACAAAGACTCCATTTTGACTTTTCTTTTGCTTTCAAATTGGCCTTGAATTCAGCGAGAACAAACTTGATGGATTTATCAGGCCAGAAAGAAATTGCCGTGAACTGTGCGGGAACGGCTTTTCCGGCAGGGGACAGGACAGAAAGTTTATCAATCGTGAAAAGATCTCCGCGCTTGAACGGAAAACCGTGTTTGACGAACACACTGCGGGCAATACCGCTTTCTTCAAGCAGTTCAAAGGCAATTGCTCCCTTGCGCATTTTTCCCGGACGTGCAGACTTGACGGGATACTGGATCGTCACCGCAGGAGGCGGGGAAAGTTTGATCCAGGGATACAGAGGCTTGACGGCTTCTCCGGGAACACCTTTGTTTTCAAGCGGCAGGTATTTGGCTTTTTTCTTATCGTAGAAACGATAGTATTTGACAGGATGATTGTTGGGAACTTTGGCACTGCGTTCATAGTTTTCAAGTTTTGCCGTATCGCCTTTTTTCGCATAAAAGCTGATCGTTACCGGACGGTTTTTCACAACGGAAATAACCTGACGTATGACGCTTTCGTAACACACTGCCGCAACTTTTTTGCCGTCGGGCGCACCGGCAACACCGGTGCGGACATTGTGGGGATAACTCATCCAGCGGGCAAAGGTTCCGGCATTGACCTGTTCAAAAGAGGGATTGAGGATTTTTGTTCCCTTTGCCTCAAATCTGTCAAAGAACACCCAGTTGCCGTTTCTGCCGACACGCTGAGTACCCTCGACATACATATTGATCTCTCCGGTGAGAGAGGGTGTAAAGGTGATGGTGTATTTCTGCCATTTTTCAGAAAGCTGAGTTTTACTCAAAATGTAGACATGATACGGCGTAGGCTTGCCTTTGACCAGAGGACGGGTTGTAACCGCATTGCCGCTGACAGAAACTTTGCTCATGGCAACGTTGAAGAAAGGTTCGCCGCGGAACGCAATGCGGAAATTCGGTTTATTGTTGTCTGAAACCGCAGGAGCTGCCGTTTTCTGAGGTTTGACAAGCGGCGCCGTCTGATCGGAACGGTAACTTTTATCCGTCGGACGGACGGTTGCGCCTCCGGAACGCGCCATGAATTTGATGGTCACTTTCTTTCCGGCAGTGACGGCAATAGACTGGCGCGCGGGATAAGAACGGCTGACACGGACATAATTTTTTCCGTCAGCGGCATCTTTCTGATCCGCAAGAAAACTCTGTTTGGTGTAGTAACGCCAATGGAAAAACTCTTTTTTCCAGCTCAACTGTTCAAAAGAGGGGTTGTCTATTTTGGCGTTGATAATTTCAAGTTTATCGTAATCGATCCAGTGGATTTTGACATCTTTAACGTAAGTTGCACTCAATCCGAGCGTTACATAACCGCTCTTTTCCGGAGTGAAACTTATGCTGTATGCGGTCCATGAAAGCGGCGCATTTTCTTTTGAGTACGCTTCAAGATAAAACTCTCTGTTGGCAGTCTTGCTGCCTAACGTATTTCGGAAAGAAAGTCCCCCGGTATTTCCCAGTTTCACCTTGCTGCTGCGGGCATCCAGTTCCAAAGCAACGCCTGCGGCGAATGCGCCGGAAAGGACGGCTGAAAACAGCAGAAATATCAAAAATTTTTTCATTGCAGACAAACCTTTTGATTATTTGGCTCTCGGAGCAACCTGATCAGAGAAGAATGCCGGAGTCTTGACTTTGGGCGTCATGCCGCCGGAACGCGCCATGAATTTAATGGTCACTTTCTTTCCGGCAGTGACCGTAATTCCCTGACGGGCAGTATAATTGCGGGTGACCGCCAGATAATTTTTGCCGTCAGCGGCATCATCCTTGCCGACTTTGGGTGTTTCTTTGTTGTAATAACGCCACGCCCAGATATCCCCTTTGACACTCTTGAATTCAAAAGAGGGATTGTTGAGTTTGGCATTGACCAGTTCGATTTTATCGTATTCGATCCAGTCGTTCATACCTTTTTTGGTATCGCCGCAGGTAGAGAGTCCGATGACGTAACTGCCGCTCTTTGAGGGAACAAAACTGATGGTGTAGCTTGTCCATTCAAGGGGAGCAGCTTTATCGGCGCGCATTTCAAAGTAGAAATCTTTGGCGGCACCTTTCATGGTGTAAAGCACTTTCAATCCGCTGTGTTCCTTTGAGAGGATCTTGCTGTGGCGGGAATCAAACTCAACGGCAACCGTTGCGCAGAAAGCGGCACTGCAAAGAGCAAGACAAATTAAGGTGAACAGAGATTTTTTCATTTTTTTATTCCTTTCAAAAGTTTATTAAGTTCGGCATCACCGATTTTGTTGGGACTTGTTGCATGAACGCCTGCCGGATG
This sequence comes from Lentisphaerota bacterium, assembly GCA_015061725.1. Lineage (GTDB taxonomy): Bacteria > Verrucomicrobiota > Lentisphaeria > Victivallales > Victivallaceae > UBA1784. The sequence continues at coordinate 32,580 of SUVX01000014.1, read as the reverse complement.
GGACTGAATACCTTTTTTTATGTTTCCGGGCAGACTGTTGTAAATGGCATAAACAGAAGTTGTGGGACAGGATAAATCCACAAATCCGACGGAAATATAGGTCGGACACTTGATTTTTCCCGCAAAGTGAACAGGATCAAAATAGGATTGTGCTTTCAGAAGTTTCTGAACATCGGCGCCCTGTTTGCGGTGGGCGTTGCGGATAGCCAGTCCGAAGTGCATTCTTTCCATGCGCTGAACGGGGGCAAATTCGCCGTCAAAATCGGCAAATGCGGGAACTCCGGCAAGACAGAGGGTGACTTTATCGTCAAGCGCAGAACCGATGATGGCGTGCCAGCCGCCCTGACTTGCGCCGCGCAGAATCAGATTCTTTCCATCCCATTCAGGCAGACTGCGGAGATACTCCAATGCGCGGAGCATACGCAGCGCCATGTTGACAAAAACGTGCTTTTCCCTGTCAGGATAAACCATTGAATAATAAGATTTAAGTTTGCCTTTTCTCAAATCCTGATAAAATTTTGCAGGCATGAAGTTGGGGATACCATGGGCGTTGATATCCAGACAGATCGCACCTTTTTCACTCCAGCGGGTGCTGCTGTAAACGCCGATACTGCTGACACCGGCTCCGGGAACCAGCAAAATAGCGGGGTGTGATTTTACCTTGGCATTTTTGGGCATGGCAAGAACACCTGAAACAGGAACGTTATCCACACAGGAAACTTTGATATCCCAGACTTCGCTTTTGGCTTTCATCGCATGACTCAAGCGTTTTTCAAGAGATTTCTTTTCAAGCAGTTTCATGGGAACTTTTGCAAGGCGGGCTTTCTGTTTCTGCCAGAAAGCATCAAAATCCGCAGGACGTTTTCCCGCAGGGAGAATCTTTTCAGGGTCGGAAACGGCGCCGACACGTCCGCCGGCATAACGCACCTGATCGTAACCTCTCTTTAACGGCACACGTTTGCCGTTGGCGTCAAGAATGGTAAATTCTGCCCGCAAAGCGGCGGGGTAAGCCAATTTATGTTTCCAGACAAAGGGTTTTGCGGCATCGCTGACAAACTTGCCGCGTTTGCGGAATTTTCCGTCCGCAATCAACTCATAGGTAACTGTTCTGCCTGAAACGGGTTTGCCGTCTTCAAGCGCGACGGCGGTCACTTTGACAACTTCGCCGCTTTTGTAAATGCCCGAGGGCTTATCGGTGGTGACCTTTACGGTCAACTCTCCGGCGAAACAGCACCCGGCGGCAACCAGCGCCGGTACGATAAACTTTTTCATACAAAATCCTCTGTATTCAACATTTATACTTTTAAGACATCACGGTTTCCAGCCGATTTCAGGAGTCGGTTTTGCCCGTCCGGGATAAATCCGCCAGTACGGATGATGCTTGATTGCCTCACCCTCACTGAGGAAAAACCAGGAAGATTGATCGTTGAAAGACTGAACGTGTCCATCAACCATTACGGCATTAAGTGTCGTTCTGCCATTGTGGCGGAAATCAGTCCACCACACATCAACCTGCGCCGGATAACGTTTCCAGAAATAACTGTTGCTGTTATGATAAGATTCGCTGTCGTGAAAACCGATATAAAACGACGGTCTTTTCATTTTGGCAAGTTTATAAGAGGAGTTTTTATACTTGATATCTCCAAGCACCAAAGCAATATGAGCATAACTGCGGTATTTGTCGTTCATGGGAAACTCTTTTTTCCCGCTGTCATCTTTTTCAACGGCAAAATTATTAAAACGTCCATTTTCCTCACGGGCGGGACAACCGTTGATGGACTTGCCGAGTGCCCAGGCTTCCTGAGAAACACTTGGGGCGACTGATCTTCTCAGAAACGATGCATAGGCATACCAGGGATTATATCTGTTGACCGCATTCCACTGACTCTGCGGCAAGCCGTAACCATCGTAAGTATCAGAATAGAAACCAATCGCTGTTCCGAAACTTTTTAAGTTGTTCTGACAGCTGGTCGTCCGCGCACGGTCGCGCGCTTTATTCAACGCAGGCATGAGCATTGCCGCAAGAATGGCGATGATAGCAATAACAACGAGAAGCTCTATAAGGGTGAAGCAGGAGTGCTTCACCCGCCCATGGGCGGCAGCTCCGTTACCGAAAAAAACTTTTGATTCCGACATATAAAACCCCTTTCTTCAAATGGTGCAAAAGTGAATAAAAAAGCACACTATATATTATACTCCGAAAATGAATTAAAAAAATAGCAAAACTTCGGTTTATTTTAACTGTTTTTCGGAAAAAGCAAAAAAAATGCTTTTTTTTCCGGAAATACCTCCTGAAAGTATCCCGATAAAAGAAAAATTCCTCCTTGCAAAGTTATGCAAACGGGTGTAAAGTAACAGAAATGTAATCTTCTGTTGAACATTATATAATATAATACAGGAAAAAAAACCATGCAAATTCAAAAATGTTTCGGACTGCTGCTGCCGGTTGTCATGACCTGTGCGGGAGCGGATGTCGTCAAACAGGGAAAGCCCTGTGCGGATATCGTTATTTCTGAAAATGCCGATGCGGGAATCGTCCTTGCCGCCAAAGATCTGCAAACACATCTGCACAAAATTTCAGGCGCGCGCCTGGCAATCGTAACGCCCGCAAAAGTCAAGTCTGCCACACTCCTCTGCGTGGGAGAAAGTTCCGCAAGCAAAAAGGCGGGATACAAGTCCCCCGCATTCCAAACCTCAGGCTACGATATCTGGGTCAAAGGCAGCTGTATCGTTCTCAATGGTCCTGTAACCCGTCACAAAAAAGCGGTCATTGCCGGAAAAATGCACAAAAACAGTGCCGTTTCAGCAGTCACAACTTCAACAGATATCAACGCAACTCTCAAAGTCAATCTTGCGGATGACAACGGTGTCATGCACGCCGTCAGCGCATTTCTGGAACATCTGGGCGTGCGTTTTTATTCTCCTTACAAAGACGGTACGATCATCCCCAAACTTGCAGATATCCGTGTCGGAGATTTCAGGGAGACAAAAGAAGCCGCCTTTGCCCGCAGAGAATACCGTATCGGAGAACTGCTTTCAACCGACAATGAAGCCGTATTGTGGTTCAAACGTCTGAAATCCGGTTCCGCCCTGCCCAAGACCGGTACGCTTGCTATCGCCGATATCGTCAGAGCCGGAGAAAAACAGCACCCCGAATGGGCAGCGAAAAACGGTTTCGGTGAACAGCTTTTAACCGGAGACGGATGCGTGTTTCCGAAACTTTCAGAAAAATCTCTTCAGCAGGCGATCGCTCAGGCGGCAATTCAGCTTTTTGACGCCAACCCTGAAATGACAGCGCTGCACATCGTCCCCCCTGCCCTGCGCGGTTCCGGTGATGCAAAAGAGATAAGTGAAAACAATCCCGGCAATACCTATCCTTATGCGACTGAAGTCAACATGATGGCAAAGGCCTACGGAGAAATCGCAGAGATCGTCACAAAGAAACATCCGGGCAAAAAAATCCTCTGGCAGAGTTTCCCCGGCAAGGGACTGCCCTCTCACGGCACATACCCGGCTGTACTGGGATATCTGCCCACCGGTATTTCTCCGGTCAATTACGCCGCAGCAAAAAACCGCAAAAAATATCTGGCTCAGCTGCCGGCAATCAGCAAATTCTTCAAGGTGAAAAAGGTTGAACAGCTTGAATGGTGGAATGAATTTTCATGCGACAGTGCCATCCGTCAGGGTTACACCTTCCCCCGCAAACTTCAGGAAGTGCGTAAGGCACAAAAGGACTTCATCTCAGGTTTCCTCATGGATGCTTCCGTTGACTCAAAGAGTAAAAAACTTGCAGAAATCCCGCTGATGCACTTCATGTATTACGTCAACAGCAAACTTTTGTGGGATCCCGATCTTGACCTTGCCGCACTTACAAAAGAATACTGCACCCTCTGGTTCGGACCGGCTTCTGAAGAGATGTACGCTTTTATGAATCTGCTTGAAAGCATTTCAGACCGTCCGAAGAACCGTTCCATTTCTGTCAAAAACGGTCAACTCATGGAACGCGACATTCCGGCGATTTTTGAACTGCTGAATAAAGCCGTTGCCAAAACACCGGCAAAGAGCATCTACCGCACCCGTATCCGGGCCGTCAGCAGAAGCCTTGCAGGACTTAAAACCATCTTTGCAAAGCGCACCCCCCGCGGCAGAACCCTCACCGGAGAAATCATCCCCTGGACTGCAACAGTTGACTGCAATCTTGCCAAATACAAAAAATGGCACACTCTTCCCGCTGCCAAAGGCGCACCCAAAACAGAGTTTGCCATCGCCTTCACCGAAGACCGTTCCCGTGTCTTTGTCGCATTCCGCTGTTATGAACCTGAAATGAAAAAACTCAAAACTTCAGCAACCGCATTGGATGACTGCCGTATCTTTGAAAATGATCATATCCGTATTGACTACAATATGCCCGAAAAAACGGCATTCACATTTGCTGCCGACAGCAGAGGCATTTTCCTTGACGGCTCAAATGACTCCGACGAACTTGCCCGTTACGGCAGTTTCACCGGAAGTGAAAGAGAAAGAAGTTTTGCCAAAGTCAAACATTTCAACGACCGCTGGGAAATTGAAGTTTCTCTCCATACCCAGGGCAGCAAAAATCCGGACTGGAATCCCGCCTGGGGCTTGAACATAACAAGAGTCCGCACCGTTTCCGGAAAAACAGAAACTTATTCTCTTGCAAAAAATGCCGTAAATACGCCCTCAAAATGGCGCAAATTCGTCATCCCCTGCAAGGACTCCAAAGGCAACAAGACTTATCTTTATGCCACAACGCTTTCACTTCTGCCCGGAACAAAAGCGGAATCGACTTACACCGTCAAGCGCGCCAAAGGCAAAGTTTCCCTCTCCGATCCCTGGAATGAAAAGAGCTGGAAAGATGTTCCCGAACTGCGTCTGGTCTGGGAAAGCAGATACTTTGACAGATCCGCCGGCAACATCCCCCCCGATGCCCGCGCCAAGTTCCAGTATGATGACAAATACATCTATGTTCTCTATCAGGTCAAAGACAGATTTGTCCGCGGCAACTTCAAAAACGATCAGGACATGGTCTGTCTTGACAGCTGTATGGAGTTCTTCGTCCAGCCCGATCCGGCAGGACCGTATTACAACTTTGAGTGCAACTGTATCGGAACGCTTCTTCTGTATGAAATCCATGTCTTCGGCGATATCAAAAAGATGGCTCCCATGCCCGCAGAGGAGTTGAAAAGCGTCAAACGTTTCTCAACGCTGCCCCGCAATCTCAAAGGTGAACTGCCCGGTCCTCTCACCTGGTATCTCGGCTTGCAGATCCCGATTGAAATGTTTGCAAGAAGAACCGGCGTTTCCTCAAATCTTTCCGGACAGGTCTGGCACGCAAACGTGTTCAAATGCGCAGATTGGACCAGCAACAAATGCTGGCTGCTGTGGCACAAGAGCTACACCTTCCACAATCCTGACGGATTCGGTAAATTCATCTTTGAATAAAAGATCATATAAAAAAAGGGGAGAAAAAAATGCTCCCCTTTTTTATTGTCTGCACAACAACCGTTGGCTTCGGTCAAACATCACACCAGCGGAAATTCAAAATTGAACGTTGCCGTCTCGTTGTTTTTCCAGTTGGCATTGGTCAAATCGTAGAAGTCAAACACGCCCTCAAGACGGGGGACGGAAACAACTTTCTGCGGATATATCCGTGAAAGTCCCGTCCGGTCATCACGGCGGACTTCAAAGCCGTTACCGCGGTTGTCGCGGAAAGGTCCTTCTATCGGCAGAGCCGCACGCGTGGTCAAAAGTCCCGGACGTCCCAGACGGTACAATTCAACTTCAAGCACACTGTGTTCTTTTAAAGCGATAACCGCCTCTTTCTCAAGTTCAATATGCGCCATGACACGGTTGACACCGAAACGCTCCAGTTCCTTTGCCGCCATACTGTTGCAGACGGGCAGCGGCGTTGAAGCAATAATGAAGATATCTTTATATTCTTTCAAAAGTTCCAGTCCGAAAAGCGCGGTCACACGGAAACGGCGGATTCCCATATTGTAAGCATTGGCAATCGCTTTACGCAGAGATGAAAGTTTGCCCTCAGGACAGAAGTCCGGCAGAATCGCCTCGTCACTCTCTTTGTTGACGGTAAAGACATTATCCGCCCGCAACGCCGTCCGGCTGGCGGGTTCCGCTCCGTGCGGCTTGAGGGCAACGGTCTCTTTCAGGCGTTCAGGCAGCGTATAAGCCGGAGACAGTTTGCGGTAATCCTGAAGAAAACGCATCATGCCGACACCGGCAGACTGGTCTATCACCTGTTCAGGGGAAAGCGTCTCTTTCACCATATCCCAATAAGCACGCCGGACGGCTTTGAGTTCCGTCGCGGGGAAGAAATATTCTCCCTTTACAGTGCATTTAAAAGAACCGAGGGCAAATTCACTTGAATCAGCTTCGGTAAAAGCCTCTTTGATTTTCTGCTCATCCACCGGATGTTTCTGAGCAGGAGCAAGATTCAGAGGCATTTCAAAATCTTCAACAGGCGCATTCAGCGTTGCTATACGGATTCTTTCAGCATCAAGTTCCACTTCAAGATCAAGAGCTTTTTTCCGTTCAGGGAGCTGTTCAAGCTGACGTTTGCGGTCTGCGAAACTTTCACCGATTTTGAAAATCAATCCGTCTGCAGGAACTTCTTTATCACAGCAGACAAAAACATTATCGCCGCTTTTGGCACGGCGGGCAAGTTCGTGATTGACGAACATTCTGGTAATGGTCAATGCCGGACCATCCTCCCCTCCCCTCGGCTGGATACGGAGACGGTCTCCGACACCGATACGTTTTGAGGAAACAAATCCGAATCCGTTATCGCGCAGTTCCGTCACGCTGCCGATACGCATACCCGCAGCACCGACGGAATCAGCCTTGACCAGTTCTTTCATGGAGTCATGCGTGGCAAAACCGGTACTCCATTTTCTGCCGCAGGTACGGGCAAGCAGCGCACGCGCTTCACCCAGAGCTTCGGCAAAGTCGCTTTCGGGTGCATCCAGCAGAAGACGGTAGGCACTGACGGTGGACTCCACATAATCCGGCTGGCGCAGACGTCCCTCGATTTTAAGAGACTGTACCCCGATTTGTTTCAGCTGCGGGATATATTCCGCCATGCAGAGATCCTGCGGAGAAAAGAAAAATCCGTTGCCGTTTTTGGCAAAGTAACGGCGGCGGCAGGGCTGTTTGCACTTGCCGCGGTTGCCGCTGTGCGCCCCGAGCCATGAAGAAAACAGACACATCCCCGAAAGTGAACAGCAGAGCGCACCGTGGATGAAAACTTCAATTTCAAGATTGGTGCGTTTGCGGATATCCGCCAATTCCTGCATTGTGACCTGACGTTCAAGCACAATGCGCGAAACGCCCAGTTTTTCCGCAACGGCAAAGCCGGCAGAGTTGTGGAATCCCATCTGCGTTGAAGCATGCAGTTCAAGCGACGGGAAATATTCGCGGACGATTCTCAATGTTCCCAGATCCTGCACAAGAAGTGCATCAGGACCGATGGCACGGACTGTATCAAGCAGTTCCACAACTTCAGGCAGTTCCTGTTCTTTTATCAGCGTATTGAGCGTCAAATACACCTTTTTACCGTTGCGGTGGGCAAAGTCCACCACTTTCATCATGGTTTCAGGATCAAAATTTTCTCCGCGCTCTCTTGCGTTGAATTTGGCAAGTCCCGCATAGACGGCATCGGCACCGGATTCAAATGCCGCCAATGCACACGCCGGACTGCCCGCAGGCGCCAGAAGTTCGGGAACTCTGCTCATTTTTTATCCTTTGACCGCCAGACGGCGGAAGTTCTTTTTACCGGATTTCAAGGTCAGCGGCAGCTGATCTGCCTTCACAGCATAATTGGGATCGGTCACTTTCACGTCATCAATGGAAACCGCACCGCCCTGAATCAGACGGCGTCCGTCAGAGGTACTCTTGCAGATACCGGTCAACACCAGCAGACGGGGAACGGTGATACCGTTTTCACCGAACTCGGCAGCGTCGATTTCAGTTACCGGAAGTTCCACTTCAGCACTCACGGGAGCCGCCGCTTTGCTGGTTGTCGGAATTTTTCCCTCAGGGTCGGCAAAACCGAAACGGGTTCCTGCGGCGGCAAAGACTTCACGGGCGGTCTTTTCGCCGTGCGCCAGAGCCGTGGCTTCGCAGGCAAGAATTTCTTTGGCACGGTTGACGTTGCCGCATTCAGCAAGAGCTTCACACTCTTCAACGGGCAGTTCAATGGCAAAACGTTTCAAAAGATCCGGCAGCATGGAGTCATCGCAGTTGCGCCAGAACTGATAGTATTCAAACGGAGAAGTACGCGTGGTATCCAACCAGACACTTGCGCCGCCGACGGACTTGCCGAACTTCTGTCCGGTCGCAGGATTCATCAGAAGCGGAATGGTCATAAAGTGGACATCTCTTGTTTCATCCTGATAGGAACGGCGGATAAATTCCGTTCCCGCCGCCATATTGCCCCACTGATCCTGTCCGCCGATTTCAAGGGTGCAGTTCAAAGTTTTATTCAGGTGGTAGAAATCGTATGCCTGAAGCAGAGAATATGAAAATTCAAGATAGGACAATCCGTTTTCAAGACGGCTTTCAACGGATTTCTGCGCCAGCATGCGGTTGACCGAAAAGCGGCTGCCCACATCACGCAGGAATTCAATCATGCTCATCTTGGTCAGCCAGTCGGCATTGTTGACAAAATGCGCTTTGCCGTTTTCAAGGGTGATGAAGTAGGCAAGCTGTTTTTTGAGACTTTCAGCATTGGCGGCAATCTCTTCAAGTGTCATCATCACACGGGCGGAGGAGCGTCCGGAGGGGTCACCGATCATACCCGTGGCACCGCCGACCAGAGCAATCGGAATATGTCCGGCTTTCTGGAGCAGACGCATTGCCATCACCGGCAGCAGGTGTCCGACGTGCAGACTGGAACCGGTGGGGTCAAATCCGCAGTAAAAAGTCACCTGTTCGGTGGTCAGTTTCTTTTCGATTGCGGCACTGTCGGTTTCCTGATAGATAAACCCGCGCCGTTTGAGTTCTTCGTAAATAGTCATTTTATGATTCTCCTGAAAAAAATTGATATTCAAAATCTTTTAGTGTCCGATACCCGGCGGCGGCAGAGGAAGTTTTTTCCATGCCCGGTGCGGAACAGTTTTACCTTCTTCAAGCCAGCGCAGTTCAAAATCACTGGCGATACCCTGCAAATCGGCAATCGCTTCATCGCAGGGCGCAAAAAGTCCGGAATCCATCAGAACACGTCCGACAGCGTCGCGGTAATATTCATCATCACTGGAAAAGTGAAAGATCCCGTCATCTTTCAACACCCGGTGGATCTGGGTCGTAAAATCACTGGCAAGCAGACGGTGACCTTTGTGTCTGCCCTTGGGCCAGGGATCGGGACAGAGCAGATGGATACGGTCAAGAGAACGATCCGGCAGCAGCCTGCCCAGCAGATAACGCGCCTCAACCCGCAGAACTTCAACGTTGTCGGCACCTGCACGGGCACTGCGTTTTACAACTTTACGCAGACGTCCGAGCATGACATCAGCGGCGTAAACATGACGCTCCGGGAAACGCTTTGCCATGGCAATGGTGTAACTGCCGGCACCGCAGCCCAAATCCAACTCAACGGTTTTATCCTGCGGAACATCAAGGATTCCGTAGAACTCCGTCAGAAAACGTATGCTTTTATCTTCTTCGTGCGGCATAATATCAAATCCCGTCGCGGCTTGCCGCCCATTCGCGGATGGCAGCCTGAGTTTTTTCAAATTCATCTCCGAGCATTGCCCGGGCAAATGCTTTGAAGTAACCGATCAGAGCCGTCCTGAAAACGCCGAGGTTTTCAATGCGTTCGGCAAAAATTTCATCGTCGTTCATCTCTTCGCCTTCGGGCAGTTTGAAGCCGGAGAAAACAAATTTATCGGCATCAAAAGTTCCGGTCCAAATCTGATTGAGACGGGTGATGGTCAACTTGGCTTTTTTAAGTTTCTTGCCGACATTGATAGCGGCTTTTGCCTCCGCACTGCGGAGAGGACTTCCGCCTTTTTTGACGGAGGTTTCAGCGGAACCGCGGTCATCGTCATCACCGGCAAAGACCAGAGGACCTTCGATCATCAGGTCAAATTCGCCGTAATCAGGGTCCTGAAGTTTGCCGACGGTTTCTCCGAAATACCAGAGATACATGAGAAAATCCCGACCGATGGAAATTTCTCCGTTGTTTCTGCCGTCAATGGAAAGCTGCGGAAACTCGGCACTTGTGGTTTTAAATTCACGTTCCAGAATCAGTTCAGGTGTCAGCTGAATCGGTTCCATATCCGTCACCTGAACGAAGTTTTCAACAAAAAGATCGATCTGAGTGTTGCTGGTGGCACCGACATAAAGCAGTCCGGAATTGGGTTCAATGACAACGGTGATTCCCGAAAGAGAGGGCGGCATCTTGTTAAGATGCATTTCAATCATATCTTCTTTGATTTCACGCTTCTGTTTTCCGGAAAGATACTGTTTGTTTTCAGCACGCATGACCGCCTGTTCTTCACGGCGGCAAAGTGCAGCAAGCAGAGAGGACGGAATCTTGCGGACAGCCTGACGCAAAGTCAGATAATAGCATCCGCCCAGCTGTGAATTGCCCAAATCAATATTGGTGTCAAGCAGTCCGTGTCCCGTCACCCAGCCGATCTGGGGATCTCCGGTCACGGAGTCAAGCGTTCCCGCATGGTGGGCGGCAAAAAGTTCAATGATATTTTCCGGAAGTTTATCCGGAAGTTCAAACATCGTAAAAGCAAAAGATCCGCGATCAAACGGCATGATATACTCCTGTTAAATAAATTTTCCAAGCGGTCAAATCCGGAAAAATTCAATTTTCCGCAAAATAAGACACTCCAATACAATAATACGTCATAATATACCCCGGATAACCTCTCTTTTCAAATGAAAATGAGTTGAATTATCATCATCCATGCGATATATTAATATTCTATGAAAATGCTTAAATATGGAGAATGAGAAAATATGAGCGAAGAAAATAAAGAAAAAGTTTCCGGCAACGAACAGCCGGAAGCAGAAAACACGGCCGTTGACACTGAAAAAGAAGCAGCTCCGGAATCTTCCGCAGACGCAGCTGCTGCTGAAACAGAAGAAAAAGCCCCCGAAGAATCCGTTGAAGAAAAACTTCAGCGCGAACTCAAAGAGTGGCAGGATAAATATCTGTATCTTCAGGCTGAATATCAGAACTACCGCAAACGCGTGGTCAAAGATATCGCAGACGCAAGAAGTTACACCGTGGCGGACACCCTGACACCGTTCCTCTCTGTCTATGATTATCTTTCAATGGCGGGCATGGCGGCGGAGCAGTCCGACAATCTTGAGTCGATCCGCATGGGTCTTAAGATGATTATGGGAGAGTTTTTCAAAGCCTTTGACGAACTGGGTGTCTCCAAACTGGAATCCGTCGGCAAAAAATTTGATCCCAACCTGCACGAAGCAGTTGCCAATGAACCGTCTGAAACCGTTCCCGAAGGCGATATCATCCGCGAATGGAACTGCGGATTCAAACGCGGAGAAAAACTTCTGCGCCCTGCCCGGGTCGTTGTTTCAGCAGGAGTTCAGACTCAGGAAGAAAAACCTGAAGAAAACAGCGAAAACAATGAAAATAATGCGGAGTAAGTAAATAATGGCTGCTGACTACTATCAGATTCTTGGCGTGGAACGCGGAGCCAGCCAGGACGAAATCAAAAAAGCTTACCGCAAACTTGCCGTCAAATACCATCCGGACAAAAATCCCGGCGACAAGGCGGCTGAAGAAAAATTCAAAGAAATCTCACAGGCTTACGAAGTCCTCAGCAACCCCGAGGAACGCAGCCGTTATGACCAGTTCGGTCACGATGCCTACACCAATGCCGGACACGGCGGCGGTGCTTACGACTCCCGCCGCGCCCAGGACATTTTCAGTCAGTTTTTCGGCGGCGGTTTCGGCGGCGGCGGTTTCTCTTTTGAGGATCTTTTCGGCGGCGGCAGACAGAGCAATCCCAACGCCCCCGAACCCGGTGACGACTTGAGATATGATATGGAAATCGACTTTGAAGAAGCCATGTACGGTGCAGATAAGCAAATCACCATTCCCCGGCTTAAATCCTGCGATTCCTGTCACGGCTCCGGCTGCGAACCCGGCACCGGCAAGAAAACCTGTCCCCGCTGCGGCGGCACAGGCTCCCAGACCATTTCTCAGGGATTTTTCAGCGTCCGTCAGGCCTGCAACGCCTGTCGCGGCACCGGACAGATCATCGAATCCCCCTGCCGCAAATGTTCCGGTCACGGACGCGTTCAGGTCAGCGATTCCTTTTCCATCAGAATCCCCCCCGGCGTGGATACGGGCAATCAGCTCCGCGTTCAGGGACGCGGCAGCGCAGGTCTGCGCGGCGGTCAGAGCGGCGATTTGTATGTCTTTTTCAGAGTCCGTCCCAACAGAATTTTCTCCCGCAAGGGCGATGATCTTATCTGTGAAGTGCCGGTGCCGTTTTCCGTTCTTGCCAACGGCGGCATCATTGACGTTCCCACCATCGTCGGAAAAACAAAAATGCGCGTTCCGGCGGGAACTCAAAGCGGCAGCGTCATGCGGATCAAAGGAAAAGGCAGTCCCAACCTCAGACGCGGCAACCGCGGAGATCTCCACGTCCGTCTCATGGTTGAAGTGCCGGTAAAATTGAGCAAAGAACAGCAGGAACTGCTTGATAAATTCAATGCGTCTCTTGTTGCTTCAAATACGCCCAAAGCTGAAAACTTCACCAAAGATGCCAAACAATTCCTCCGCGGAGATGGAGAATAATCTATGCCAAGAGCAACACCCAACGACCCGATACTTGCCAACAACAGAAAGGCTTTTCACGATTATACGATCGTTGAAAAGTTTGAGGCAGGCATCCAGTTGACCGGTACCGAAGTCAAAAGCTGCCGCGACCGGGCAGTCCAGCTGGGCGAAGGTTATGTCAAGATTGAAAACGGACAGGCATTTCTTTACAATGTGCATATATCCGTTTACGGTTTCGGCAACCGTTTCAATCACGAGGTCAAACGCGCCCGCCGTCTTTTGCTGCACAAAAGAGAAATCAGAAAACTCCACCAGCAGCTTTCGACCAAAGGCGGAACACTGATTCCTCTGAAAATGTACTTAAAAACCGGATTGATAAAACTGGAAATCGCCTACTGTCAGGGCAAAACCCACGCCGATCAGCGCGAAACGCTCCGCAAACGCGAAGCCGATATGGATATGCGCCGCAACCTCGGCAAGCGCGGATAATTGGGAATCAGGGGGAGGCGAAAAACTTTTTTTCACGGGAAAAAGCCGAAACGTCGGCTCCGGTATATTTTCTCCCCCCTTGTCCGCCGCAGCCTTGTGCGAAGGCGGATCCACTTTTCAAAAAAAGCGGGATATTTTTGAGATTAGAGAAGACGAACTTTTTTGAACAATCTGTTATCCTGAACACATTTGCCCACTTCAGTGCAACGTCGTCCACAGAAGTCCATAAGGTCCATGAGGTCCATTAAAAACTACTTTTTTTTAAGTTCGCAAAAGCCTTTTTTACAATTCAATGCGTCTGTGGCGGTAGATGGACTGCAGGACACCGCAAGCTGCCATAACTGTCAGCATGAATGAGCCGCCGTAACTTACAAAAGGCAATGGTACGCCGGTCACGGGAGCTACGCCGATAGTCATGCCGATATTGACAAATATGTGATAAATCATTACACAACCGATTCCGACAGCAATGTATCTTCCCAAAGGTTCTGCGGCATAAAATGCCGTCCTCCAGATGGAGTAAAGCAAAAATCCGTAAAGAACGATCAATACAAAAGCTCCGGCAAAGCCTGTTTCTTCTGCAATAACAGAAAAGATAAAGTCGTTATTGGCTACGGTATGGGGCAGAAATCCCAGATTGTTCTGTTCTCCCTTGCCGATACCTTTGCCCAGAACACCGCCGGAACCGACGGCAAGGCGCGCCTGATACGCATTATATCCGCGGTGCAGACGGTCGCTCTCAGGATTGAGAAACACCTTGATTCTGTCCCGCTGATACGCCCGCAGAAAAGGATGTATCTGCATGGTTTCATTGAGAACAGCAGCGCTGCCGATCACAAGAACCAGAATACTTGAAACTAAAATATAACGCCACTTCAAACCGGCACAGAAAACAATTCCCAGATACGCAGGAATCATCACAACAGAACTGCCCAGATCAGGCTCTTTGGCTACCAGAAAAAAGGGCGGAATAAAAATCAGCAGACTGATAAAAATCCCTTTCCACCTGTTGACATCAAAACGCGGCACAGAAAACACCACAGACAACAGCAGAACCATGGCAAGTTTTGCAAACTCCGACGGTTGTATGCGGATAGAGCCTATGGCAATCCACCTTGTCGCACCGTAAACACGCGTTCCGAATTTGAGCGTTAAAATCAAGAGAACAATAACCGCAAGATATGCCGGGATCGTCAGCAGACGGAAATCAACACTGCGGTAATTGATGAGTGTACCGGCAAGCCACAAAAGTCCGCCGAGCCCGATCCATTGCAGCTGACGGTAAAAAGCAAAAGTTCCGCGTATGCCGTAAGCGGAACCGGTGGAGTAAATAAAAATCAGTCCGATTCCCAACAGTCCCAAAACGGCAAAGAGCTGAATGTAATCCAGATTGGCAAAAAAACCGCCTGCTGCCCGGAGGCGGTCGGCGGTTGTAATTTCAGGCTGCGGACGCGGCATGGAGCTTATTTTTCCACAGAGAAAGTCTGATCCCGGCGGGGACCGACAGAAATAATGGCAATCTTGGAACGGACAAGTTCCGCAACTCTTTCAAGATATTTGCGGGCATTGACCGGCAAATCTTCCCAGCAGCGGGCACCGGAAATATCCTGCTTCCAGCCGTCGTGCCACTCGTAGACGGGCTTGACAGCAGTCAGGTCATCCAGAGAAGCGGGGAAACGGTCGGTGACTTTGCCGTTGATTTCATATCCGGTACAGATGGCAACTTTATCAAATCCATCCAGACAGTCAAGTTTGGTGATCGCCAGAAGATCGATTCCGTCAACCATGCAGGAATAACGGGCGGCGACGGCATCAAACCAGCCGCAGCGGCGGGGACGTCCGGTCGTGGCTCCGAATTCACGTCCGATCTGACGGAGCTGTTCGCCGTCGGCATCAAAAAGTTCAGTCGGGAACGGTCCTTCGCCGACACGCGTGGTGTAGGCTTTGAGAACACCCCAGACGTGACGGACAGCCTGCGGCGGAATACCGCTGCCGGTACAGGCACCGCCGGAAACGGTGTTGCTGCTGGTCACAAAGGGATAAGTTCCGTGGTCAATGTCAAGCAAGGCACCCTGAGCGCCCTCAAAGAGAACGTTTTTGCCCGCATCAATGGCATCATTGACGGTGTAGGTTGAGTTGGCAACATGCGGAGCCAGATAAGCTGCGGCATCCAGAACCTTGACCAGTTCAGCTTCGATATCAACGGTTTCAGCACCGCAGGAAGCAAGAATCTTGTTGTAGTATTCTGCTTCTTCACGGAAACGGACAGCAAGCTTCTCAGTATCCAGCAAATCAATGGCGCGCAGACCGACGCGGCGCATTTTATCGGTATAGGCAGGACCGATTCCGCGTCCCGTGGTACCGATTTTGACAGCGGCGCTGCGCTCGTTGACCTGATCCATACGCTTGTGATATTCAAAAATCATATGGGTACGGCTTGAAAGTTCCAGTTCAGAAACATCAAATCCGCACTCAGCGACCTTGAGCATTTCATCTTTGAGGGCAACAGGGTCAGCGACAACACCGTTACCGATGACACATTTGACACCCTTGCGGAAAATTCCGGAGGGAATCAGGTGAAGAACGTAACGGTTCTCACCGATTTCCACAGTATGTCCTGCATTGTTTCCGCCCTGGAAACGGACAACCATATCCACATCGCGTGTCAAAACGTCAATAAGTTTGCCTTTGCCTTCATCACCCCACTGGGTTCCGACCAAAATATCAACCGGCATAACAAAAAACTCCTGATTTTCTTATATAAGTTGAAAAATAAAAACAATCACATACCTAACATACCCCCTCTTTTGCGTAATTGCAAGGATTATACGAAAAAAATCGTAATTTATTGCATAACGCGCCCCCACTTCCGCTTCAAAAAAACACACAACTTAAAAAAAACGTAAATTCTTGCATTATAAGTTATTTATGCTATTGACTTTTTGAAGAAAAGGCTGTATATTGTTAATCTGTACTGTTTTGTACAGAAATTCCGGGGTATGCACCGCACGGTGCGGCGTCATACCGGCAAGTAAAAATTTTAACCAATTAACCCAAAACAAACAAAATTATGCAAGAAATCAATTTCGAGGCCGACTTTCTGGATATGAGCGGTATTCCCGCTTCCATGGAAGAACTTCTCAGCGCCGCTGAAACCAGTCAGGCGATCACCAAAGGCAAAATCATCAAGGGAAAAATCGCCCAGAAGCGTCCCGATGGTGCACTGATTGATATCGGCTACAAGGCCGAAGGTTTCGTTCCTGCCGATGAATTCCTGAAATACGACGAGATCAACGTCGGCGATGAAATCGACGTTTACCTTGAAGAAATCGAAAACCGTCAGAACCAGCCCACCCTGAGTCTTGAAAAGGCTTATTCCATCAAGGCCTGGGACCGCATCACCACCGAATACGGCGAAGGTTATGTTGTCAAGGGCTTCATGCGCAACAAAGTCAAAGGCGGCATCATGGTTGATGTTGAAGGCTTCCCGGCCTTCCTGCCCGGCAGCCAGATCGATGTCGGTCCGGTCCGCAACATTGATGACTACCTCGGCAAAGAATACGATGTCAAGATCATCAAGATCAACGTTGAACGTCACAACATCGTCGTTTCCCGCCGCGAACTTCTGGTTGAAAGTCTCCGCGATCAGCGCTCCAAGCTGCTCGGCGGCATGAATGTCGGCGATCTCCGCAAAGGTATCGTCAAGAACATCACCGACTTCGGCGCCTTCATCGACCTGGGCGGCGTTGACGGACTGCTCCACATCACCGATATCTCCTGGGGCAGAATCTCCCATCCCTCCGAAGTTCTCCACGTCGGACAGGAACTGGAAATCGTTGTTATCGGCATCGATCAGGACAAGGAGCGTGTCTCCCTCGGTCTCAAACAGAAGACCAGCAATCCCTGGGACGATGTTGTCAGCAAGTATCCCCAGGGCAGCAAAGTCTCCGGCAAAGTTGTCAACATCCTGCCCTACGGTGCTTTCATTGAAATCGAATCCGGCGTTGAAGGTCTCATTCACGTTTCTGAAATGAGCTGGACCAAACGCGTCAGCAAACCCAGCGATGTTCTTTCCATCGGCGAAGAAGTCGAAGCAATCGTTCTCGGCATCAACCGCGAAGACCGCAAGATCTCTCTCGGACTCCGTCAGAAAGAGCGCAATCCGTGGGAACTGCTCGCTGAAAAGTATCCCGTCAACAGCCGCATCACCGGTAAGGTCCGCAACATGACCAACTACGGTGCCTTTGTTGAAATCGAAAACGACATTGACGGTATGGTTCACGTTTCCGACATGAGCTGGACCCGCAAAATCAACAACCCCAACGAAGTTCTCAAACCCGGACAGGAAGTTGAAGTTGTCGTTCTGGAAATCAATCCCGAACTGCAGAGAATCTCCCTCGGTCTCAAGCAGACTGAAAACGATCCCTGGGTCAACATCAGCGACATCTACAAAGTCGGCGACGTTGTCAAGGGCAAAGTCTCCAAGATCGCTGCTTTCGGTGCCTTCGTTGAACTTTCTTACAAGATTGACGGACTCATCCACATTTCTCAGCTCAGCCGCGACCGCGTTGAGAAGGTCAAAGACGTTCTCAAAGTCGGTGATGAAGTTGAAGCCCGCGTGATTAAAGTCGATACCGACGAACGTCGTATCGGTCTTTCCATCAAGGCTGTCAACGATAACTTCTCCGAAGAAGATCTCAAGGCTGCTGAAGAAGAATACAATGCCCTGAAACCCGGCGAAGACATGGTCAGCCTCGGCGAAGCCTTCGGCTCCGATGCTCTTTCCGGACTCAAATTTGAATAAGTTTCAGCAACTTGTTTAAGTTCTGCGGACACCCCGTAATAAGGGTGTCCGCTTTTTTTGTACTGAAGTTGGCAGAAAGAGGGCTTGCTTGATGGCAACGGCGGTATGCAGAAGAGCGGGGGCGTGGCGCAGTAAAAACGGTAACAAACGGTGGTTAACGGTGGTTAACGGTGGTTGTTGCGCCCCTGTGTACTCTGTGGGTTTGCGGTGCCGCTGTGTGGTGTGGCTCGGGCAGAGTTGCCGCAGGGGTATGCTTTGCTTGCTTGATAGCAACGGCGGTATGCAGAAGAGCGGGGGCGTGACGCTTGTGTCTGACCTGTCGGACCTGTCGGACCTGTCGGACCTGTCGGACAAGTTGGTGCGTCACGGTATACCCCGTGGGTTTGCCTGCCGCTGTGTGGTGTGGCTCGGGCGAAGAGTTGCCGCAGGGGTATGCCGGGCAACTTGATGGCTGCGGCGGTGTGCAGAAGAGCGGGGGCGTGGCGCAGTAAAAACGGTAACAAACGGTGGTTAACGGTGGTTAACGGTGGTTGTTGCGCCCCTGTGTGCTCTGTGGGTTTGCGTTGCCGTTGTGTGGTGTGGCTCGGGGCAGAGTTACCGCAGGGGTAAAACCAGCAAACAAATCCGGCGGCGAGGCTCGAAGAGCCAGCCGCCGCGCCCACGGGCAAATCTGTGAGGGATTTTTAAGGGACCCTTCCCTTAAACGGTCGGGCAACGCACCCGACCGCTACTTGGCTTTTTTTTGCCAAGCTTTTTTTTCACCTGGAAAAAAAAGCGGTCAGGCGAGGAAGGGGAGAGTGGTGAGTTTGTAATTGGAGCGTTCTTCTTCGGAGTAAAAGACTTTCATAAGAAAGAGACCTTGAGGGGGTGCGGTTTCGGGGGCGACGGAGCGATCTTTAGCCTGAAGGATGCGACTGACGGCATCGGGAGAGAGCTTGCCGGCGCCGGCGGCTTCGAGAGTTCCCATAAGACAGCGGATCATCTTGTAAAGGAACCCGTCACCGACGAAAGTAATGCAGCAGAATTGACCGATTTCCTGAACCTCAATGCGGAAAATGGTCCGGACGGCATCGTCGATGTTGGAGCGTTCAACGACGAAACTTGAGTAGTCATTTTTTCCGGTCAGACGGGCGGCGGCGGCGCGGATTTTTTCAACATCCATAACGTGAATGGGTTTCCAGGCGTAACGTCCGGTGAAGGGGGAATCCTGACCGAGATTGAGAATATAAGTATAGGCTTTTCCGAAAGTATCATAGCGGGCGTGAAACTCAAGCGGCACTTTCTTGATGGAACGGATACGGATATCGGGGGGGAGCAGACGATTGAGGGCTTTCTGAACCTTTTCAGGGGGAATGGAGGGACGTTCAGGGGTAAGAAAAGTGGCAACAAATCCCTGGGCGTGAACGCCGGTATCGGTGCGGGAACAGCCGATCAGGTGAATGGGGAGATTGTTGTACATTCTGGTCAACTTTTCCTGAATGACCTGCTGAACGGCAAGACAGTGGGGCTGGATCTGCCAGCCGCTGTAATTGGCGCCGTCGTAAGAAATTTCCATAAAAAAGCGTTCAGACGGGACGTAGGGTGTTTCTTCAATACTCATGAAAGCAATTCCTCTGCAATGGTATCCCAGAAAGCAAGACCTTTCCGGGTGAGTTTGATTGAATCGGCGGTTATATCAAAACAGCCGGGATAAATCTTTTCAACGGCACCGGCAAGACGTAAACGCTCCTGCCAGGAATCGTGGTGCGGAACGGCAAGCCAGAAATCACACTTCCAACCGGCAACAGTCCGCAAATTTACGGCAAAAATTTCGTTGAGACGCTCAGGAACGGAAATATGGTCCACATCAGGGAGCGCACCGGACAGCCAGTCACGGATGGATGATACTTCACTCAGGCGGTCAATGCCGTCAAATCCTGCGGCAGAGGGACCAAGTCCACGGAGCAAGCCGCCGCGCCAGACATGGATATTGTGACGGCATTCTGCGCCCGGCAGAGCGTAGTTTGAGACCTCATATTGCAGAATCCCCCTCGCCTCAAGACGGACACGGGTGATATCTTCAAGCTCCGGAGCAATGTCCATATCCGGTTCAAGATTTGATAAGCGCGCACCCTCTTCGGGCGTTAAATTGTAACAGGAAACATGATCAATGCAATACTTTTCAAGGAACTCAAATTCCATTTCCCAATCATTGCAAGTCTGACCGGGGACGGCATAAATCAAATCACAATTCCAGTGACGGAATCCGGCAGAACCGACAAGATCCAAAGCCTTTTCAAGCTGATATGCAGAACACTTGCGTCCGAGGATCTGACGGTTTTTTTCTGAAAAACTCTGAACGCCGGTACTGATGCGGTTCACATATTTTTTGAGGATATCCACCTTTTCAGAAGTCAGCGTTTCGGGATTGGCCTCAATACTTATTTCAGTCTCTGAAGAAGGCTGAAGATAAAAATGAACCGCTTCAAGCAAACGCTCAAGCTGCCCGCAAGAAAGGAATGTAGGCGTTCCGCCGCCGATGTAAACGGTGGAACATTTTTCTGTGCAGCACTCTAAATCAGAAATAATTTTATTCAAATAACACTCCCGGATCTCATTACCGGGAGCGCTCTCTGAATAAAAAACACAATAGCCGCACCTGGAGGCGCAGAAAGGAACATGAATATAATAATTCATCCTGATTCCGTGCGCCTCTCTGCAATTACGCCTGATAGACGATTTTGCCGCCGACAGATGTCATCATGACCTTGCCGGAAACACGCATGCCGTCAAAGGGCGTATTGCGGGATTTGGATTTGAATGTATTTTTGTCAATGACATATTCCGCTTCAGGATCAAGGACAACAAAATCCGCCGCCTTGCCCGGAGCCATATCATAACCCTCAATGCCCAATACTTCAGCGGGACCTGTGGTCATTTTCTGAATGAGTCTGGGCAGAGAAATCACCTGCTTTTTAACCAGTTCGGTGTAACAGACGGGGAACGCCGTTTCCAAACCGATGATACCGCAGGGAGCGTAGTCAAATTCAACCTCTTTGGCGGTTCGGGTGTGGGGCGCATGGTCCGTGGCGATGACGGTAATGGTGTCATCGGCAACACCCTCAATCAGAGCCAGGCGGTCCTCTTCGGCACGCAGGGGCGGATTCATCTTGTAGTTGGTATCAAACTTTTTGATACACTCGTCAGTCAAAGTCAAATGGTGCGGCGTGGCTTCACCCGTTACCTTGACGCCCTCGGCGCGGGCGGCACGCAGAAGTTGAACACTGCCGGCAGTACTCACATGCTGCATGTGGATTTTCCAGTCAATCTGACGGGCAAAGATGATGTTGCGGGCAATAATCAACTCTTCAGCGGCGGACGGGATTCCGTTCATACCCAGAAGAACGGACCATTTTCCTTCGTGCATGACACCGCCTTCGGCGAGTTTGTTTTCTTCACAGTGATCCATGATGGGCAGATTGAATGCCTTGGCGTATTCAACGATTCTGCGCATGAGGGCATGATCCTGAATACATTTGCCGTCATCGCTCAAAGCGACGACTCCGGCTGATTTGAGAGAACCGATCGGCGCCATTTCTTCACCGGCGGAACCAATGGTCATACAGCCGCAGGGCAGCACACGCACGACCGCCTCTTTGGAAACCAGACGGTGCAGAAGTTCGATTGCTCCGACCGTATCCGCAGCGGGTTTGGTGTTGGGCATGGCAACGATACTGGTGAATCCGCCGGCGGCGGCGGCAGCGGTTCCCGTACCGATGGTTTCGGCAAGGGTATTGCCGGGGTGGCGCAAATGCACATGCACGTCAATAAAGCCGGGAGCAATAACTTTTCCCTGCAAATCAATGACTTCAGGATTGGCAAGAGTGCCGGGTTCTGCAAACAAGCCTTCAGCATTGACAGCGATATCACCGACAGAATCAATATTGCGTCCGGGGTCGATCACCCGGGCATTTTTCAAGATATATCCGTTCATTTTTTCACACATCCTACAAGGTAAAGAACTGCCATACGGATCGCAAGACCATTGGTCACCTGTTCAAGAATCACAGAATTGGGACCGTCAGCGATATCTCCGGTCAACTCAACGTCGCGGTTGATGGGTCCGGGATGCATGACAAGCGCATCGGGTTTGAGATACTTCATAGTATCGTGATTCAGTCCGAAGAACTTGGCATACTCTCCGGTACTCGGGAAAAATCCCGCCGTCTGACGTTCACGCTGAATGCGGAGCATATTGACAACATCGGCATCTTTGAGCGCATCTTTGAGGTTGTGGCAGACACGGACACCGATACTTTCAAATTCTTTGGGAACCATGGTTGCAGGTCCGGCAACGGTCACATTCGCACCGAGTTTGAGCAATCCCCAGATATTGCTGCGGGCAACGCGGCTGTGGATGATGTCTCCGACGATCGTCACGTTCAATCCGGCAATGCGTCCTTTTTTCTCGCGGATGGTAAAGATATCCAGAAGCGCCTGAGTCGGATGGCTGTGGGCGCCGTCACCGGCATTGACCACGCCGCAGGAAAGATGCCGGGCGATGAACGCCTGAGCGCCGGGAGCGGAGTGCCGCATCACCACCAGGTCAACCTGAAGTGCTTCAATATTTTTCACAGTATCAAGCAGCGTTTCACCTTTGAGCAGACTGCTTGCCTGTGCCTGCATGTTGACGATATCAGCAGAGAGCCGCTGTTCGGCAAGTTCAAAGGAAACCCGGGTACGGGTACTGGGTTCAACAAAAAAGTTGACAACGGTTTTGCCGCGCAGAGCCGGAACCTTTTTGACCCGGCGCTCGGAGACCTTTTTGAACTCCTCGGCAGTATCAAGAATGTAAGTGATCTCTTCTGCCGAAAGATCGTAAAGGGAGAGCAAATCTTTTCTCGTCCATTGCATGATTATATTAAAATCCTTATTTTGGCCATTGCACATCAAAAATACCGGGTTCACCGCCGTCGCCGTCAAAGACCACTCTGATTTTGTGGTCAGCCGGAACAGTAAGATTCAACCCGACAAAGTCCGCCCGGATGGGGAACTCAGGTTCGCCCCGGTCAACCAGAACGGCAAGACGGATCAGACGGGGACGTCCGTAATCAGTAAGCGCATCAAGAGCTGCACGGATCGATCTGCCGGTGGAAAGAACATCATCAACCATGATAATCAGTTTATCATTCACATCAAAAGGAATGCTCGTTTCACGGATCAGCGGCAGACGGGAACGGTTGCCGATATCATCGCGGTACATTGAAATATCAAGCGTACCGAAGTTGGGCGTGCAGTTATACTCCGCCTTGAGAACGTCACGAATCTGTGCGGCAAGCGGAACTCCCTGCTGATGGATTCCGACCAGAGCGCAGTCGCCGTTTGAAGAGGCGATCAACTTGAAAATTTCGCCTGCCAGTTTTCTTATGGCACTGTGCATGACCGCCGCTGTACAGAGCAAGTTGGGCGTGTTATCCATTTTCACATCTCTTGCAGTTAAAACTTTTAAACTTAAAAAATACCGCCGGAGACCGGCGGTACAAACTTAAATGTAATTTTTTTCACGGAGCATATCCAGCTCACGAACCAGATTGGGTGTGAAGAGAGCCTGATTGCCCGGTTCAAAAAGTGCCTTGGCACTCCAGAAACGGACTTCGTCAATCTCTTCACGCTGGAACTTGAAAGGACCGCCGATCCAGAGTCCGAAAATACGGATATCCTCAGATTCCAGATCATTGCGCAGCTGCATATCAAACAGTTCTTTGAGTTCCACGTTTCCGGTAATGCCCAATTCTTCTGCCAGTTCCCGGCGGGCGCCTTCAAGATAATCTTCACCCAGCATGAGATGTCCGCCGACAGCGGTATCCCATTTACCGGGCTGAATGTCTTTATCCATGGAGCGTTTCTGGAGCAGAATTCTGCCGCCGTCGGGATGAAACACCACAACATGAGAGGTGTGGTGCAGAAGTTTCGGGTTGCCGTGGCACTGGCTTCTCAAAGCCATACCGATACGCCAGCCGTGGTTATTGTAAATATCAAGCAAATCATCCATTGCAATCTTATCCCCGGATTATCCCAAGCAGTTCATCTTTTTTTGACTCCATCAATTCAAGCGAGTCAGCTTCGACAATCAGCCGGAGCAGCGGCTCGGTGTTGGATGCCCGCACATTGAACCACCAATCGGAGAACTCAACACTTACACCATCAAGTTCAAACATGTTTCCATCCGCGTAACGGGAACGGATCGCATCCAGAACGGGCGCAACCTCCGCCACTTTGGAGTTGATTTCACCGCTGGAAAAATATTTCCGCAACGGCGCAACAAGGTCACTTACTTTTTTGCCGGTCTTGCAGATCAAATTGGCAAGCATGATCATGGCAAGTCCCTGACTTTCGGCAGTGAAGTTCTGTTTGAAATAATAGTGTCCTGAGAGTTCTCCGGCAAAAACAGCATTGTTTTCGCGCATTTGATTTTTGATGAACGCATGTCCAACACGGCAGCGGATGGCTTTGCCGCCGTTGGCTTCAATACATTCGGGAACCGCACGGCTGCTGCGCAAGTCATAGAGAATCGTCGCAGGTCCGGCGGAAAGGATATCCTGAGCAATCAGAGCCGTGAAAAGATCCATCGGGATAATGTCGCCGTTGTTGTCAATGAAACCGCAGCGGTCGGCATCCCCGTCAAAGGCGGCACCGAAATCGGCTCCGGTCTCTTTGACTTTGGCACGGATGGCATCAAGGGTATCCGTTTTAAGAGGATTGGCCTCGTGATTGGGAAAAGTTCCATCCAGTTCATCATACATGGGAACGATATCAAAAAGATCCGTCACCCCGGCAATCTCGTAAAGTCCCATGGAGTTCGCATAGTCAACGACAACTTTAAGCTTGCGGTCAACTTTAGAGAAGGAACGCAGAAATGCCGCGTATTCTTTTTTGATGTCATAAGTGGAAATTTTCCCGGGGACACAATCCTTTTTCCACGCACCGCTTTCGGCGATACGTTTGATGTCCATGATTCCGGTCGCGCCGGAAATGGGAACAGCCTGTGCTTTGCAAAGTTTAAAACCATTCCACTCTCCCGGATTATGACTGGCAGTGATCATCACACTGCCGTCAGCCTTGAGAGTACCGTTGGCAAAATAACTCTGCGGCGTACTGGATAAACCGAGGTCTATCACATCTGCCCCCTGAGCCGTCATCCCCCGTGCAAGCCCCTCAAACAATTCCAAAGAGTGCGGACGCATATCTCTGCCGACGACAACTTTCTTTGCGCCGGTAAATTCAATATATGCCCGTCCGATCTTTTCTGCGATTTCGCCGTTGATATCCGCAGGATAAATCCCGCGGATATCGTAGGCCTTGAAAATCTCAGCCATAATTTCAACCTTTGCTTTACACTTACTTCACAGATTACTTGTGATCTTCACAGCCGCAGGAGCAGCCGCAACCGCAGGAGCAATCGTCATCATCATCTTCGCAGCTGAAGAAGCCGGCGATCTTATTGACGATGCCTTCGGGAGTGAATCCGAACTTCTCTGCCAGCACTTTGTAGGGAGCGGAAGCGCCGAAGTGATCCAGACCGATGGTGAAGTTGGCAAAACGGTTCCAACCGTAGGTGGAAGCTGCTTCGATGGAGACAACCGGACGGTCTTCGGGCAGGACGGATTCCTGATAGTCGTAATCCTGCTGGAGGAAGAGTTCCTGAGAGGGCATGGAAACCACGCGGACACGGACATCTTCTTCACGCAGCAGTTTGGCGGCATCCAGAGCGAGGTTGACTTCGCTTCCGGTGGCAACCAGAACAAGATCGAAATCTTCTTCGTCATCAATGACGTAAGCACCCTTGGAAACATCAGCTTTGGCAGCCATTTCTTCGCTGTAGGGCTTGAGATCCTGACGGGTGAGCAGCAGAGCCACAGGACCATCAGCCTTGAGAGCGCAAGCCCATGCCTGAGCAACTTCGTGGGCTTCAGCCGGACGGATGACGGTCAAGCCGGGGATGGTGCGCAGCATGGCGATCTGTTCGATCGGTTCATGGGTGGGACCGTCTTCACCGACGTAGAAGGAGTCGTGGGTGAACACATAGATTTCGTGCAGTTTCTGCAGAGCAGCCAGACGGATGGCGGGCTTCATGTAGTCAGAGAACACGAAGAAGGTTGAGGTATAGGGAATGGCAGTTCCGAAGAGAGCCATACCGTTACCGGCAAGAGCCATACCCAGTTCGCGGACGCCGAAGTGGATGTTGCGTCCGGCGGGGTTTTCTGCGGAGAAGTCACCGCCGCCCTTGATATCGGTCTTGGTGGAGGGAGCAAGGTCAGCCGCACCGCCGAAGAGAGCCGGAACCAGTTCGGCAGCCTTCTGCAGAACGGTACCGCTGCTGGCACGGGAAGCAACAGGCTTATCCAGCGGAGCAACTTTGAGCAGTTCTTCTTCAATGTTTGCGGGAACTTCTTTGTTGAGGTAGCTGTTGATGACTTTGGCACGGTCGGCATCGGCATCCAGGAAAGCCTGGAATTCTTTATCCCAATCGGCAGCGGCCTTTTCCAGTTCAGCGCAGCGTTCATCGCAATAGGCGCGGACGTCGGCGGCAACGGTGAACGGCGCTTCGGTATAACCGAGGTTCTGTTTGAGAGCAACGATTTCATCATCGCCGAGGGGTTCGCCGTGACTGCTGGCTTTGCCCTGCTTGTTGGGAGCGCCGTAACCGATGCTGGTCTTACCGACGATCAGGGTCGGACGTCCGTCGGAAACAACAGCCTGAGCCAGAGCGGCATCGCACTGGGCGGCATCGTTGGCGTTTTCGCAACGGATGATTCTCCAGTTGAAAGCCTCGAAACGGGCAGCGACGTTTTCGCTGAAAGCAAGAGAAGTGTTGCCTTCAATGGAGATGTTGTTGTCATCGTAGAAAACAACCAGTTCATCAAGTTTCAGGTGTCCGGCAAGACTGGCGGCTTCACTGCTGCAGCCTTCCATCATACAGCCATCGCCGGAGATGACGAACACTTTGGGGTTGTAGAAAGGAGCTTTGTCCAGACCGGTCTTGGCGGCAAAGTGACGTTTGGCAATCGCCATACCGACGGCGGAGGCAAATCCGCTGCCCAGGGGTCCGGTGGTGATATCAACGCCGGCAGTGTGACCGAATTCGGGATGGCCCGGGGTCAGACTTTCCCACTGACGGAAGTTCTGGAGATCCTCCATTTTAAGACCGTAGTTGAAAAGATGCAGCAAGCTGTAAATCAGCATGGAACCGTGTCCGGCGGAAAGAATGAAGCGGTCGCGACCAATCCAGTTCGGGTTGGCGGGGTTGTGACGCAGGTATTTATCCCACAGAGTGAACGCATAATCGGCGCAGCCCAGGGGCATACCGGGGTGTCCGGACTTGGCTTTCTGGATCGCTTCTGCGGCCAGAACACGGATGGTGTTGGCAGATTTTTTTGCCAGAACTTCGTTGTACATGATACAAACCTCTCTTTTTTTGTTAGTTACCACTGGTAATTTTAAACTTTTGAGTTATCTTTTATTAAAGTAACACAAAATTAAATAAAAACAAGACCTGAACATGGAAAACACAGGCATTTTTACAAAACACAGGCATTTTTGACATGACAGAACGTTTTATCACATCAACTCTCAACCGGAGAGACGCGGCAAAAGAGGTCACACTCCGTCCGCCGAGTTTTGCGGAATTTCCCGGACAGGAACGGGTCAAAGAACAGCTGGAACTTTTTGTTCAGGCGGCAAAAGCGCGCGATGAGGCTCTGGATCACATTCTGCTTTCAGGTCCCCCGGGACTGGGAAAGACCACGCTTGCCTACATCATCGCCAATGAAAGAGGAACGAATCTTAAAAGTTCCAGCGGTCCCGCCATTGAAAAACCCGGCGACCTTGCCGGACTGCTCACAAGCCTCGAACCCGGCGATGTGCTTTTCATTGACGAAATCCACCGTCTCAGCACAACCGTTGAAGAATATCTTTACAGCGCGATGGAGGACTTTTTCATCGACATCATGCTGGAACAGGGCGCAGGTGCCAGAAGCGTCCGTCTTTCAGTGCCGCGCTTCACCCTTATCGGCGCAACCACCCGGCAGGGTATGATCTCCGCTCCGCTGCGGGCAAGATTCGGTCTCAACATCCGTCTGGATTACTACGATACGCCGCATCTTTGCTCCATATTGACCCGTTCTGCGGGTATTCTCGGCGTGGATATTGAATCCGCAGGCGCAGAAGTCATTGCCTCCAGATGCCGCGGCACGCCGCGTATTGCCAATAATCTGCTCCGCCGCGCGCGGGACTATGCTCAAATCAAAGCCGACGGCGTCATCTCTCAGAAAGTCGCAGAATCCGCTCTTGCCATGCTTCAGATCGACACCGACGGATTGGATGAAATGGACTTGAGGATTCTTGATGTCATCATCAACAACTTCAGAGGCGGTCCCGTCGGACTCAAAAATATCGCCGTGTCCGTGGGCGAAGAAGAAGAGGCGATTGAAGACGTCTATGAACCCTTCCTCATCCAGAGGGGATACCTCACCCGCACCAGCAAAGGACGGGTGGCAACGCCGAAAGCATGGCAGAAACTGGGGATGGAAAGAACTTTGCAGTCCGGAGATTTATTCTGAAATATCTTATAAAAATAACACAACAGGGAGAAACATTATGCTGACCGATTTGAATTCACTGCTTGCGCTTCAGGAACTGGATCTCAAACTCCGCAATCTTGAGGCACGTCTTAAAATGCTCCCCAGGGAGATGAAGTCCCTCATTGTCAAGCGTGACGAACTCCTCGCCGTAACTGCCGCCGCCGCGGATAAGGTGCGGCGCATTGAACTTGCCATCAAGGATACCGAAGGCAAAATTTCAGGTTTGGAAGAGGAAATCCGCAAACTTCAGCAGCAATCCAGTCTGGTCAAAAAGAACACAGAATATCAGGCCATGCTCGCTGCCATTGAAAACAACAAAAAGAAAATCGGCGAATTTGAAGAAAAAACCCTGCTTCTCTTTGATGAACTGGAACAAGCCCGCCAGACTGCCGCAAAAGTAAAAGAGGACAATAATAATACAATCAAAAATATCAAGTCCGAATTTGATGAACTCTTTGCCTTTTCAAAGACTGTTGAAGCGGAAATCGCCCGGCTCAAAGAGGAACGTCCCTCACGGCTCTGCGGTATTGATCCGGATACCATGGCACACTACACAAGACTGCTTGCCGCCAAATCGGTTCTCACCCCCGTATCCAAAGTGGAAGACGGTATCTGCGGCAACTGTCACTTGAAAATCACGCCTCAGTGTCTCAGCGACATCAAACGCGATAAACTTGCAATTTGCGACAACTGTCAGGGATTGATTTATATTGAGGAAGAAAATTTCTGAAAATGAGTGAAATCAGCACAAAATGGCAGGAACTGATCTACCGCGGCGTGGAATCCGATGAACTGGACTACAAGGCGGCACAGGATTGGGAAGAATTGACAAAGGCGGGCAAGGCAAAATTTGTCCGTCATCTGCTTGCATTTGCCAATACCCGCGGCGGCTATCTCGTTGTCGGTGTCGGTGAGGACGCCTCGGGGTACCCTGCCCTCAGAACGGGACTTACTGCCAAACAGTGCGCCTCATTCGACCCCTCAAAGGTGGGTGCTTTTGTCAACTCCCATGTGGAACCGCCCATAAAATTCACGATAGAAAGACCGTTGATCAAAGGGAAGAGATATGCGATTTTTGTCATTCATCCCTTCGAATCTCTGCCGCACGTCTGCGCCAACGGCGTGGACGGGGAACTTCAGACGGGCGTGTTCTATATCCGTACTGCCGATGCCTCCAGCCGTCCGGCAAGGCGGGCGATGGAGCTTGCCGATATCATCCGCCGCGCCCTGAGGAATCAGCGCGAAATGCTCGGACGCATGCTCCGGGGTATCCTCTATGAAAACCGCACGGATATTTCTGAAACACACTCAGGCTCCTTTGACGATGCCTTTGCGACCGCCTCAATCTACTTCAGGCGCCGCCGTCCGGGAGATGAAAACACGGTGTTTCTGTCTCTTGTCTTTGCGCCGGAACACCGCATGGACGAGGCCTTTGAAACACAAGAACTTTCTGCAGCTGTTTCCGATGCCGGACTTCCGCGCCCCGGCGGAAGATTTTTTACGAATGATCTGATGAAATCCATCCGTCCCGTCAATGTGGGCTTGCGCTGTCTGTCTGAAAACAGTCCCTGCATGTGGCAGCTTTTCAAGTCGGGAGAATTTCTGTTCTTCGCCGATTTGCCAGGTTCCGGCGGAAAAATTGATTCAGAAGAAGTTCTGAAATTTGCCGCTGAAACCGTCGCCTTTGCAGGAAAACTCTATCAGAATATGATTTCCCCCGAAGAACTTTTGACCATCACGCTGAAACTTTCGGCAAAGAAAAAGGTCAGACTCAAATTCAACGGGCGCACCCCCTCAGGGACTGCCGCTGATACGGCGGTATCCTCCATCTGCCGCAGTGCTGCTGATCTTGCTTCAGGCGACAGGGAACACGCGGCAAGACTGTGCGATGAACTTGCCGCGCAGTTCGGCATTTCTGAAAAAACGCTCAGCGCCATGACACGCTTTATTACAGAATATCTCTCTGCCTTATGATTAAAAGAATCGATACTCCTTTTGATGATATACCGCCCGGTGATGAAACGATCATTCCGGACGGTTCCCCCTTTTTTCCGGAGGAAACAGAATTTCTGCCGGATGAATATTTTACGGATTACCAGCCTGAAGAAAACGAAGTTGAGACCGATATTATCACGCAATGCTGCGATTTTTTCTCAGGAAACGGTCCGTTGAAAAACGCCGATTTCGGCAGCAGAAAGGCAGAAGAACGTCCGCAGCAGCTTGCCATGGCAACTGCCATCGCTGAAGCGTTGGTCAACGGCGAAAACCTCTGCATTGAAGCACCGACGGGTGTCGGAAAAAGTTTTGCGTATCTCGTTCCTCTTATCTACCGTTCCAAATACTGCCGCCGTCCGTCGGTCATCTCAACGGAAACCATCACGCTTCAGGAACAGTTGATTGAAAAAGACCTTCCGAAACTTGCTGAATTGACCGGCATACAATTCAAGGCCGCCCTTGCCAAAGGCAGAAGAAACTACCTCTGCCGCCGCCGTTTTGAACTCCTGTCAGGTGATCAGCGCGATGCACTGTTGCCCAATCCCTCAATGCTCCTTGATGTGGAGCGTCTCAACCGTGTTCTTGCCAAAGGCGGCGACGGCACAAGAGACGGTCTCGGATTCTCTCTTGACGGCAATGTCTGGAATCTGGTCTGCTGTGAATCCGGAAACTGTCTGGGCGCAAAGTGTCCCTTTTACCGCAACTGTTATTACTACAGAGCAAGGCGCGAATGGGAGGAAGCGGATATCATCGTCGCCAATCACGCACTCTTTTTCACCGATCTTGCCATGCACGGCGCACTTGAAAACGCCGAAACCGAGGGTTCTTTACTGCCCAACTACGGCGCCGTCATGATTGACGAAGCGCACACTCTTGAAAACAATGCCGCAGAATATCTGGGTTTGCACATATCAAGAGCTGGTTTAGTCGGTATGCTCAACCGCCTTTACAATCCCGACAGCGCAAAGGGACTTTTAATGCGCCCCGGGACTGGTGTGCTTGAACTGCGCGCTGCCGCTGCTTCCGCAAGAGATGAGGCTTACGGATTTTTTACGCCCTACGAAAATTATCTTATTGAACGCAAAGAAACGGCGGCGATCATCAATCATCCTGAAAACTTCCCCGACCGCTTGAGTCCTGCCCTGATGACCCTTGCCCGGCATCTGGAGCAGAAATTGGAAGATGAAGAGGACGAATCCTTTTCAAAGGAACTTTCTTCAAATCTTGACCGCTGCCGTGAATACATTGACGGACTGGATCAATTCAACCATCAGACGCTCAAAGATGCCGTTTATTATGCTGAAAGTGAACGCAATTCCGTCACACTTCATGCGGCACCGCTGAATGTGGCTGAAATTTTAAGTGAATTGTTGTTCAACAATGATTTCCCCGTCATGCTGTGCAGTGCGACATTGACAGTCCGCAACAGTTTCAATTATTTTACGGGAAGAACCGGTTTTCACGGCGGAAAAACCCTCAAACTGGATTCCCCCTTTTCTCCGGAACAGGCGACGATCTACGTTTCTGAAAAAATGCCCGATCCCGCCAGCAGCGAATTTATCCCGGCTCTGGTCGAAGAGATCCCAAGATACGTGGAATTGACCGATGGCAAGGCCTTTGTGCTTTTCACCAGTCACCACGCCCTGCGGACTTGCGCCGATGCGTTGCAAGTACCTTTCCTCATAAAGGGGTGGAAACTGCTTGTTCAGGGCGGAGATTTGACCCGCAACCAGATGTTGAACGAGTTTCGCGACGATGTGGACTCCGTTCTTTTCGGCACCGACAGTTTCTGGACCGGTGTGGACGTGCCGGGCGAAGCTCTGAGCAATGTCATTCTCACCCGGCTGCCCTTTGCCTCGCCCGGACACCCG